>NZ_JAYRLZ010000135.1:0-8994 GCF_041904975.1 Chitinimonas sp.
AGACTTTCTTCAAGGAACTGCAAGAGAACCCGAATATCAAGGCCACCATGCAGTCGGCCCAGGCTGGCAACCCGATGCCGAACAATCCGGAAATGGGTCGCTTCTGGTCGTCGATGGAAAGTGCCCTGAAGAACATCACTTCGGGTCGCCAGGGCGTGAAGGAAGGTCTGGATGCGGCAGCCAAGCGCATCAAGGGTGAGTGATCACTGATGCAAGGCCGGTGGAGTAGGGCACAGCCCTCGTCCACCGACGCTTCGCTTTGCACCATGCGGCTTGCCCGATGCAGCTGTGAATCAGCGCGCCGGTGGGAGCGGCTTTCGCCGCGATCGCCCGGCGCCGGATCTGCTTCATCGTGGATGTCCACCCCATTCCTGGCGGGAATGGGCCGCATGGCCGCATCACCACCGCGCAATCTTGCTGCCTGCCCAGGCCGTTCCATCGATCGGGACAGGTGGCTTGAAGGAAGAATTGATAATGGGTCGCAAGCTGGAACTATGGCTTTGGGTCGGCGTGGCAATCGTATTGCTGCTCGCCGGGTTGATGCTTACCTACAAGATCTATCTCGCCGGGCAGACCATGCTGGCGATCTCCTGCCTGGCGGTACTGGCCTTTGCCGCCTTCGTCTATACCTCGGGCCGTGCCTATGCCTACCGCTATCTGTTCCCGGGCTTGCTGGCGGCGCTGGTATTCGTGGTGTTTCCGCTGGCTTATACCTTTGCCATCGGCTTTACCAATTACAGCTCGAAGAACCTGCTGAGTTTCGAGCGCGCTCGCCAGTACTTTCTCGATGAGACCTATACCGTCGATGGCGAGCGGCTGAATTTCACCCTGCATGCTGATGGCAAGGCTTTCCGCATTCGCCTCGAAAACGACAAGGGCAATGCCTTTGTCACGCCAGCCTTGGCGCTCAAGCAGGTCGAGCCGCTACGGGTAGAGGCGCAGGCCATCGCGCCGACCGATGCGCCGATGGGCGAAGCGGCCGATACCAAGACGCTGATCCAGAACCTCAAGGCACTGAAGGCGGTGTCGGTGGTGCTGCCCAATGGCCAGGTGGCCAGC
This sequence comes from Chitinimonas sp., assembly GCF_041904975.1. Lineage (NCBI taxonomy): Bacteria > Pseudomonadati > Pseudomonadota > Betaproteobacteria > Neisseriales > Chitinibacteraceae > Chitinimonas > Chitinimonas sp. The sequence continues at coordinate 1,060 of NZ_JAYRLZ010000135.1, forward strand.
GCCGCCGGCCTGCGCGAATTCGCCCCGGTACGGCCCCTGTACAAGGCCAGTAGCGACAATGCCCTGACCAATCAGCAAGACGGCACCGTGTTGCGGCCCAACTTCAATACCGGCTTTTATGAGACGGCAGCCGGCGAGCGGCAGCAGCCGGGCTTCAAGGTCGGGGTCGGCACCGCCAACTTCACCCGCGTGTTTACCGATCGGGCATTCAGCGAACCTTTTTTGCGCATCTTCGGCTGGACCGTGGTGTTTTCCGGTCTGTCGGTGCTGTTTTGTTTCTCGGTCGGCGTCGTGCTGGCGGTGCTGCTGAATTGGGAGGCACTACGCTTTCGTGCCTTTTACCGCATCATGCTGTTCCTTCCCTATGCGGTGCCGGGTTTTATTTCGATTCTGGTATTCAAGGGCCTGTTCAACCAGAACTTCGGTGAGCTCAACCATATGCTGGACATGCTGTTCGGCATACGGCCGGCCTGGTTTGACGACCCCTTCCTTGCCAAGAGCATGCTGCTGATCGTCAATACCTGGCTGGGCTACCCCTACATGATGGTGGTGTGCATGGGCCTGATCAAAGCCATCCCGGCCGATCTGTATGAGGCATCCGCCATTGTTGGCGCCGGGCCCTTGACCAATTTCTTCAAGATCACCCTGCCGCTGATCGCCAAGCCGATGCTGCCCCTGCTGATTTCGGCCTTTGCTTTCAATTTCAATAACTTCGTGCTGATCGCCCTGTTGACCGATGGTCGTCCGGACTTCCTCGATACCAAGGTGCCGGCCGGCACCACCGACCTGCTGGTGTCCTACACCTATCGCATCGCCTTCCGCGATTCCGGGCAGAACTTCGGCCTGGCGGCCGCGATTTCTACGGTGATCTTTGTCATGGTGGCGGTGTTGTCGCTGGTGAATCTGCGGCTGACCAAGGTCAATCAAAGCGAAGCGCGTTAGGAGCAAGCATGGCTATCGTTCTGGACAAATCACATCGCTGGCGCGTCTTTGCCGCCCATCTGGGCCTGATCGCGCTGATTGCTGTCATCGTGTTCCCATTCTTGCTGGTGTTATCGATCAGCTTGCGGCCGGGCAATTTCGCCAGTGGCGACCTGATCCCGGCGCATATCAGCTTCGAGCACTGGAAGCTGGCGCTAGGCATACCGTATCAGGATGTCGATGGCACCCTGGTCGAGCCGCAATTCCCGGTGCTGCTGTGGCTGTGGAATTCCATCAAGGTGGCGGCCTTGTCGGCCGGCATTGCCCTGCTGCTATCCACCAGCTGCGCCTATGCCTTTGCCCGCATGAAGTTCATCTTCAAGCAGCAGATGATGAGTTCCTTGCTGCTGATCCAGATGTTTCCCTCGGTGCTGGCCCTGGTGGCGATCTATGCGATTTTCGAGCAGATCGGCAGCTATGTGCCGCGGCTTGGTATCGATACCCATGGCGGGCTGATCCTGGCCTATACCGGCGGTATTGCCCTGCATATCTGGACCATCAAGGGCTACTTCGACACCATCCCGGTGGAAATCGAAGAGGCGGCCAAGGTGGATGGCGCCACGCATTTCCAGACCTTCCGCCATGTCTTGCTGCCCATGGCCGTGCCGATTCTGATGGTGGTGTTCCTGCTCGCCTTTATCCAGGGAATCATCGAATACCCGATTGCCTCGGTGCTGCTGCACGAGAAGGAAAACCTCACCCTGGCCGTGGGTGCCCAGCAGTTCCTGTATCCGCAGCACTATCGCTGGGGTGACTTTGCTGCTGCCGCGATTTTGTCGGGCCTGCCGATTTCGGTGGTGTTCCTGCTGGCGCAAAAGTGGATGATTGCCGGGCTCACTTCGGGCGGCGTGAAGGGTTAAGTGCAACACCGGCTCACGGCAGGCGCAGCTTCGCTTGCGCCTGCATTCGGATTCAACCAAGAAGATGGAGTGATGACCATGAAGCGACGCAAACTATTGCTGGGCCTGGTGGCTGGCCTGTTACTGACCAGCCTGCCGGCTTTCGCTGCGGACCTTGTATTGGCTGCCGATGAAGTGGCGATCCACTATCACCGCCCGGATGGCAATTACAAGAACTGGGGCGTGCATGCCTGGAAACGGGCGCCGGGTTCGTCCGATCAGCCACTCGACGGCATCAGCTGGGGCTCGCCGGCCACGCCGGACGGTAGCGATGATTTCGGCGTGTACTGGAAATTCAAGATCAAGGATTTTGGCTCGACCGGCATCGTCCACTACATCATCCACAAGGGTGATTCGAAAGAGCAGAAGGGTGGCGATCAGCAGTTCGACAGCAAAGAAGCCCGCGAAATCTGGGTGATGAGCGGTGACGCCACGCTGTACAAGAGCAAGGCCGAGGCACTGGCCGCTGCGCCGAGATAAGACTCGCATCATCTGTTTCGACAGCCGGGTGCGATGCTGGCCCAGTGGGAGCGGCTTTAGCCGCGATTGCTACGGTGCCGCGTATTTGGCGTCGCCGCCCGGCTCGCGCTTCATTCTCGAATCCAAGGCTGGTTGCCACGCCGCATTGCGGTCGGCACCGGCTTAACCTTTGCTTGCCATGAACTCACGCCTGCTTGCCTCGCTTTTGCTTAGTGCCGCGCTCGCCGCCTGTGCCACGGCACCCGCGTCCCGACCGCTTGCCGTCGCTGCCGCCGAAGCTGCTACGCAGCCGCAGGAGCCCGTGCTGCCTGCCGGTTTTGCGGCCAACCCGATCGTCTACTTCGCCATTACCGATCGCTTCTACAACGGCAACCCGGCCAATGACCGCAGCTATGGCCGCAGCGGCGATGGCGAGCGCGAGATCGGGACCTTCCATGGCGGCGATCTGGCCGGCATCACTGCCAAATTGAAGGAAGGCTGGTTCAGCCAGCTCGGCGTCAATGCGATCTGGATCACCGCGCCGTACGAGCAGATTCACGGCTGGGTGCAAGGCGGCAAGGCCGAGTTCAAGCACTACGCCTACCATGGCTACTTTGCGCTGGACTACACGGTGCTCGACCAGAATATGGGCACGCCGGATGAGTTGCGCGAGCTGGTCGATACCGCCCACAGCAAGGGCATCCGCATCCTGTTCGATGTGGTGATGAACCATCCGGGCTATCTCGATATCGCCAGCGCTGCCCAGTTGAATATCCCGGTGCTGTGGAAGGATGCGGAGCGCAAGTACACGCTGCGCGATTACCACGAGTGGATCGACTACAACGCCGACCGCAAGAAATGGGCGCAGTGGTGGGGCGGCGACTGGGTGCGCGCCGGTCTCGCCGGTTATAGCCAGGGCGGACAGGATGATCTGACCATGCAGCTGGCTTACTTGCCCGATTTCAAGACGGAAAACCCCAAGCCAGTCAGCCTGCCGCCGTTTTTGAAAGCGAAGCGCGATACCCGAGCGCTAGACCTGCCCGACACCCCCGTGCGTGGCTATCTGGTGAAATGGCTCAGTGACTGGGTGCGTGAATACGGCATTGATGGCTTTCGCTGCGATACCGCCAAGCATGTCGAGCTCGCATCCTGGCAGGCGCTGAAGGAAGCGAGCAATACAGCACTGGCCGAGTGGAAGCGCAATAACTCGGCAAAAAAGATCGATGACGCGCCATTCTGGATGGTCGGCGAGGTGTTCCCGCATGGTGTCAGCCGCGACAGCTACTTTGACCACGGCTTTGACAGCCTGCTGAATTTCGACTTCCAGAACGCCGCCCTGGCCGACGCCAGCGTACTGGATGCGATGTACGCCAGCGATGCGCAAAAGCTGGCGGCTGGCCGGGCGGATGGGCGGGCGTTTGATGTGCTCAGCTATATCTCCTCGCACGATACGCGGCTGCTCGATCGTAAGCGGCTGATCGATGCCGGCTCGGCGCTATTGCTGGCACCCGGTGGGGTGCAGATTTTCTATGGCGACGAAACCGCCCGGCCCGACGGTCCGGCCAGTGCCGGCGACCCGCAGCAGTCCACCCGCTCGGATATGAACTGGAACAGTATCGACCAGGCGGTGCTGCAGCACTGGCGCAAGCTGGGTCAGTTCCGCGCCCGCCATGTAGCGATCGCTCGTGGTCGCCATGCGCGCATCAGCGAGGCGCCGTACGCGTTCTCGCGTATCCATGGTGCCGATCGCATCGTGGCGTTGCCCAAGGCACAGGGCGATATCCGCATCGCTGTGGCGGGCATATTCAAGGATGGGACAACGGTGCGCGATGCCTATAGCGGTGCCACTGCCCAAGTGGTAGCGGGCACGGTCAGTTTGACAGCCAGTGGCACGGTCTTGCTGGAGGCTTTGTGATATGACGCACGCTGTGGCGGGCAATCGCATCAATCCGGACTTCTCGCGCCTGATCCTCGGCATCTGGCGCATTGCCGACTGGAAGATGACGCCCGTCGAGGTGGCAAGCCTGCTCGAGCAAGCGCTGGAGCTGGGCATTAACACCTTCGATCTGGCCGATATCTATGGCGACTACCAGTGCGAGGCGATGTTTGGCGAGGCGCTGCGGGCGCAAACTGCGCTCAAGTCACGCATCAGACTGATCAGCAAGTGCGGTATCGCCCTGCAAAGCGCGGCGCGGCCGCAGCATCGGGTCAAGCACTACAACACCACCCGCCAGCATATCGTCGCCTCGGTCGAGCATTCGCTGCGGCAAATCGGCGCGGAGCGGCTGGATCTATTGCTGATCCATCGGCCCGACCCCTTGATGGATGCCGATGAGATCGCCGAAGCGTTTGGCCAGCTGCGTCGCTGTGGTCTGGTCGGTAACTTCGGTGTATCCAATTTCCTGCCGCATCAGTTCGACTTGCTGCAAAGCCGGCTTGACTACCCGCTGGTGGCCAATCAGGTCGAGGTGTCGCTGTTGCATAGCGAGGCGATGTTCGACGGCACGCTCGACCAATGCCAGCGCCTTGGCACCATGCCGCAAGCCTGGTCGCCGCTGGGCGGTGGCAGGCTGGCCAAGGAGTCGCACTATTCGCGCCTCGGGCAGGTGCTGGCGCGTCTTGGGCGCGAGCTGCGCGCCAGCCCGGAGCAATTGGCCATCGCCTGGCTGTTGCGCCATCCGGCGCAGATCCACCCGGTGCTCGGCACCGGCAAGATCGAGCGCTTGCGCCTGTTGGTCGAGGCACAGCAGTTACAGCTGGATCGGCAATACTGGTACGAAATGCTGGAAGCAGCGCGCGGTCGCGAAGTGCCGTGACTTCGGCCCGCTGATTGGTTGCTGACCGGGCAGTCGAGCGTGGCGACAAGGTGAATGGCAGGCAGTTACAAGCGTTGTACTTGCCATATGGCGACTACAGGTGTAGTAAAACTACTTTATCGATATTGCTTGCCGTCTTTGTCAGGTGACAAGGTTGCCAGCCAGGCGCCGAAACGGCGCGAATCGCAACGGAGTCTGCAACATTGAGCCTGGCTGACGCACTGCCCGGCGGCACCGGCACCAGTGATGTCGATTTAAGAAACGCGTCTGTAGCAATAGGCCGAAGTGGCTTGTAACCGGATTACCAAATTCGTGCGGTGTCAGACCGCCAAACAGGAGCATGTCATGAGCATTCGAATCGCCATCAACGGCTACGGCCGCATCGGTCGCAATGTGTTGCGCGCCCTTTATGAAAGCAATCGGCGCGGCGAGTTTGAAATCGTCGCCATCAACAATCTCGGCGAAATCGAAGTCAACGCCCATCTGACCGAATACGACACGGTGCACGGCAAATTCCGTGGCGAGGTCGGCATTGATGGCGAGCATCTGGTGGTGAATGGCGATCGTATCCGCTACCTGAGCGTTCGCGACCCAGCCCAGCTGCCCTGGCGCGATCTGCAGGTGGACGTGGTATTCGAGTGCACCGGCCTGTTTACCAGCAAGGCCAAGGCTGGCGCCCATCTGGCCGCTGGCGCCAAGAAGGTGATTATCTCGGCGCCGGGTGGCGATGATGTCGATGCCACCGTGGTATTCGGTGTCAATGAAGCCAGCCTCAAGGCCGAACATACGGTGATTTCCAATGCCAGCTGTACCACCAATTGCCTGGCACCGCTGGTGGCGCCACTGCATGCCGCCCTTGGCGTTGAAATGGGCCTGATGACCACGGTGCACAGCTACACCAATGACCAGGTGCTGACCGATCTCTACCATAGCGATCTGCGCCGCGCGCGCTCGGCCACCCAGTCGATGATTCCGACCAAGACCGGCGCGGCCGCCGCCATCGGTCTGGTGATTCCAGCGCTGGCCGGCAAGCTCGATGGCCTGGCAGTGCGGGTGCCTACCATCAATGTGTCGCTGGTCGATCTGGTATTCAGCGCCGGCCGCGATACCTCGGTGGCCGAAGTCAACGAGATCGTGAAGGCGGCTGCGGCGACATCGGCCGGCATCCTCACTTACAACACCAAGCCCCTGGTGTCGATCGACTTCAATCACAACCCGGCCTCGAGCAATTTCGATGCAACCCAGACCAAGGTCAGCAATCAGCGCCTGGTGAAGGTCATGGCCTGGTATGACAACGAGTGGGGTTTCTCCAATCGCATGCTCGATACCTGCAAGGCCTTGATGCTGGCTGCTTGATCGCGCATTTCCTGCTGTGCGGCGCCGTGGTGGATTGCTACGGCGCCGGTTTCCCAAAGTGCGCCATCAGAGCGCCTGTCTGTTGTGCAAAATCTGGAGTGACACAATGAACGCCGTTTTCCATCAGGCGTGGGCCTCGCTCACGCGTAAACCCGCTTTTTCTGAAATTGCATGCGCAAGGCATGTCGGCCGCTTGTTGGCCGCCGGCGCCGCGCTGCTGCTGGCCGGCCAAGCCTGTGCCGCCGGCGAAATCACCATCTGGATCAATGGCGACAAGGGCTATAAGGGCCTGGAAAAAGTCGGCCAGCGCTATACCAAGCTGACCGGCATTGCGGTCAAGGTCGAGCATCCGGACGATGCCACCGGCAAGTTCCAGCAGGCGGCGCTGGCGGGCGGCGGGCCGGACATCTTTATCTGGCCGCATGACCGCATCGGCGAGTGGATCAAGCTGGGTCTGATCCAGCCGGTCACACCATCGGCCGAGGTGCAGCACAATATCGTGTCGGTGGCCTGGGATGCGTTTACCGTCAATGGCAAGGTGTGGGGCTATCCGCTGTCGGTGGAGGCGGTGGGCCTGATCTACAACAAGGCCCTGGTGCCGGTGCCGCCCAAGACCTTCGAAGAGATCCCCGACATCGATGCCCGGCTTGGCAAGCAAGGTGCCAAGGCCATTCTGTGGGATTACAACAATACCTACTTCAGCTGGCCCTTGCTGGCGGCCAATGGCGCCTATGCCTTCTACCGCGATCCGCGCGGCAATTACGAGGCGGGCGATACCGGCGTGGACAAGGCGGGCGCCATTGCCGGCATGGAAACGCTGAAAATGCTGATCGACAAGGGGGTGATGCCGACAGGCGCCAATTACGCCCAGATGGAAAGTGCCATGCATGCCGGCAAGCTGGGCATGATGATCAGCGGGCCCTGGGCGTGGGAGGGCTTGCGCAAGGCGCATATCGACTTCGGAGTGGCGCCGATACCGATGGTGAAAGGCAAGCCGGGCCGCCCCTTTGTCGGCGTGCTTGGCGCAATGATTACCAGCAATAGCAAGCACAAGCGCGAGGCCAATGATTTCCTCGAACGCTTCTTGCTGAAGGCCGATGGCCTGATGGCGATGAATGAGGACGTGCCGCTCGGGGTGCCGGCCGATACCACGCTGTTCTGGCAGCTGTATGCCGATGAGCATATCCGCAATTCGATGGACAATATCCATCTGGGCAAGCCGATGCCGTCCAATCCGGAAATGAGCAAGTTCTGGTCTGCGATGGAGGCAGCGTTCAAGCAGGTGAGTGCGGGTCAGGCCAAGCCCAGGGAGGCGCTGGAGGCGGCTGCGCGGCAAATCACCGGAAAGGCTGCGCAGGATGGCTCGGGCAAAAACAAGCTAAAGGCGGCGGCGCGCTGATTGCGGCGGCGGGTGGTCGGTGTCG
>NZ_JAYRLZ010000135.1:9004-11176 GCF_041904975.1 Chitinimonas sp.
AGCTGTCTATTCCGCTAGTACCGAAAACGCGCCTGCTTGGTATGACACAGGCCGCGCCCTGCCTCGGTCTGCGAGACAGAGGGAAGACTGAATGGCGCAGGCTTATGGCCAGCCTGTTGGCGCCGGTAGCGCGCCAGGCTTAGCCGAAGCGCTCATCCAGAAAGCGGTTGATTTCACTCTCTACCTTGGGCTGGATGGCGCTGAGCAAAAAGCCCAGTTTCGCTTGCACCACGATTTCATCAGGCGCCACTGTCAGGCTGCCATTCACGCCGCTGCGCTTGAAGTGCAGTACATCGCCGTCCCAGTTCCAGTCCATGCTGAACTCGGCCTTCAGCTGGTTTGCCACTTGCTCGGCCAGCTGCCGGGCCTCGTCGTGCGGTTTGCTGTGCGGGCGGCGGATATGAATGGACATGGCTTCCTCGTGGCGTGATGGATGGGGTGAAAAAAACGGCGACCCGGGTGGGGTCGCCGAATCCCTGCCTGCATGATAAACGAGCCGGCAAACGCTGCAAACGCTTGCCGGTGGCCGATTACAGGTGGATACCCTTCATGATCTGCATAAAGGCCAGCTGGTCGGCGGTCAGCTCTTGCCGCGCATCCTTCTCGCCCTTGGCGGCGCTCGAGTCGGGGAACATGCGGTAAGCGGTGTTCATCACGATCTGTGCCACGCGCGGCGTGACGGCATGCAGGATCTGGCCGAGGATGCCAAGGCCGGATGCCACGCGGGTCGGCTTGTAGATGACTGCTTGTGCCACCATGTCGGCCGCCTCATCAGGGCTGATGATGAAAGGCATGTTCTTGTAGATATCGGTCGGCGCAATCATCGGGGTGCGCACCAGCGGCATATTGATGGTGGTGAAGTAGATGCCACGATCGGAGTATTCGCTGGCTGCGCAGCGGGTGAAGGCATCAAGTGCTGCCTTCGATGCCACATAGGCCGAGAAGCGTGGCGAATTGGTCAAGACGCCGATCGAGGAGATATTGATCACCTGGCCCTTTTTGCGCTCGCTCATGCTCGGCAATAGCGCCAGGGTCAGGCGCAGGCTGCCGAAGTAGTTGAGCTGCATGGTGCGCTCGAAATCGTGGAAGCGGTCGTAGCTGTTTTCGATGGCGCGGCGGATCGAGCGGCCGGCATTGTTGATCAGCACATCGACATGGCCATGGTCGGCCAGCACCTTGACTGCCAGGCCATCAATCGCTTCGAGATTGGACAAATCGCAAGAGTAAATCCAGCACTTGCCACCCTCGGCCTCGATTTCCTTCTTGGTGATTTCCAGCTTTTCCAAATCGCGCGCGACGATGATCACCTTTGCGCCTGCGGCAGCCAGCTTCATGGCGCTGGCCTGACCGATGCCGGACGAGCCGCCGGTAATCAGCACCACCTTGTCTTTCGCCACGCCAGTCAGCGAGCGGTCGATAAACAGGTCCGGGTCGAGATGACGTTCCCAGTAATCCCACAGGCGCCAGGCATAGTCTTCCAGCTTGGGTACTTCGATGCCGCTGCCAGCCAGCAGCTTCTGGGTCTGGCGACTGTCAAAGCGGGTAGGGTAGGCGACAAAGCCCATCACATCGGGCGGCAGGCCCAGGTCCTTCATCACCGCATCGCGGATGCGCCGCACCGGGGTCAGTGATGCCAGCGCCTGGCGGATCATCGACGGAATAAAGCCGAACATGGCCGGATTGATGCGTATGGTCAGCTTCGGCGCATGCGCCGCCTCGGCAAAGATCGCCAGCACTTCGCCGACGCGCTTGGCATCGGGGTCGGTCAGGTGGAAGCATTTGCCATTGTGGCCGGCCAGGTGGGCAATATGGTCCATCGCCGCTACCACATAGTCGACCGGCACGATATTGATGCGGCCGCCGTCGATACCGATCGATGGCATCCACGGCGGCAAGATGCGGCGCATCTTCTGCAGCACCTTGAAGAAGTAGTACGGGCCGTCGATCTTGTCGATTTCACCGGTCTTCGAGCTGCCAACGACGATGCCGGGGCGATAGATGCGCCAGGGAATCTTCGCTTCCTTGCGCACCAGCGCTTCGGAGTCATGTTTGGTGCGGAAGTAGGGGTGATTGAGCTTGCCGGCCTCTTCGAACATATCTTCCGAGAACACGCCTTCATACAATCCAGCGGCGGCGATGGAACTGGTGTGGTGGAACACGCCGGCTTCAACC
>NZ_JAYRLZ010000136.1:0-11168 GCF_041904975.1 Chitinimonas sp.
CCCTCAGTGGCGCTGCGCTGCGCAATGATTCGCCCGAATTCACCGGCGGCGAGCTGTCTGCCGTGATGGGCAGCATACAGCTGGACCTGCGTGCCGCCTCGATGGTGAGCGAGGCGCATCTGAAACTCAATGCGGTGTTCGGCGGTATCGAGATCCTGGTGCCAGCCGACTGGCGCCTGGTGGTGCGAGTGTCGCCTACACTGGGCGGCGTGGAAGATCGCAGCATTCCGCCCATGCATGCCAACAAGACGCTGTATCTGGATGGCGAAGTGGTGATGGGTGGCGTGATGGTGCGTAACTAGGGCCGCGCCGCATGCACCCGATGCTGGCCAGCTTGCGTGGCCTGATCAGCTACAGCGCGCTTGCCTCACTGGTGGGCGCGCTGCTCGCTTGCCTGCTGTGGTTGACTGGCGCCGGCAGCTTGCCGGCGGCCACGCTGTTTGCCCTGCCGTTTTCACTGTGTTTCGGGCTGGTAGTGCTGTCGGCCTACCATGTGTGCCGCTCCTTGCCGTTTGCCGGGCACGCTGCCTTCAATGCGGTCGCAGTGCGCGGCGGCGCCTGCCTGGTCGCTGCGGTGCTGGGCCTATTGCTGGGCCTGGGCTGGAATGAGGCGAGCCAAGCCATGATGCACAGCGGCCCGGCGCTTGAGTTGGCACCAAGCTGGCGGGTGGCGCTGGCGCTCGCCAGTGGTACAGCCTATCTGCTGTCGATTCTGGCGCACGAAATGCACGCCGCTGCCCTTGCTGCCCGCGAGGCGACCGACCGTGCCCAGCAGGCGCGCCTGCTGGCGCGCGATACCGAGCTGCAATTGCTGCGCACCCAGATCGACCCGCATTTTCTGTTCAATAGCCTCAATGCCATCAGCGCCCTGACGCGCCTCGATCTACCCGCCGCCCAAGCGATGATTGTCGATCTGGCCGAATTCTTCCGCCACACCTCGCTGGTGGCTACCCAAGCCGCCATACCGCTGGCCGACGAATTGGCGCTGTGTACGCACTATCTGCGTATCGAGCAGCATCGCTTCGGCCCCAAGCTGCAAGTCGACATGCAGATTGCCGATGCAGCACGGCCGGCCATGGTGCCGCCGCTATGCCTGCAGCCCTTGCTGGAAAACGCGCTCAAGCACGGCATACGCCAGCTCGACGATGGCGGCACGCTGCAGCTGGAAGCCTTGCTGCGTGATGGCTGGCTGCATCTGGCGGTGCGCAACCCGGTCGATGCCACCGCCACGAGCGCCTTGCCCGGCAATGGGCAAGGGCTGCGCAATCTACGCGAGCGGCTTGCCAGCTTGTATGGCAACCGTGCCCGCCTGGCCTGGCAACAACACGATGGCCACTTCACCGTTGAACTGGCACTGCCGTTTGAGGAAGCGACACGCTCATGAGCACGACGCTAACCGCCCTGATTGCCGATGATGAACCGCTGGCCCGCGCGCTGCTGCGCGACTATCTGCGCAGCCACCCCGATATCGCCATCGTCGGCGAGGCAGACAACGGCCTGCAGGCGGTGAAGGAAATCGGCAGGCTGAATCCGGACCTGGTGTTTCTGGATATCCAGATGCCCAAGCTCAGCGGCTTGGAAGTCTTGGAGGCCACCCAGCGCCGCAGCGGCGTGATCTTCACCACCGCTTTTGACGCCCACGCGCTCAAAGCCTTCGATTTGCACGCGGTGGATTACCTGCTCAAACCGTTCTCTCCGACCCGTTTCGATGAAGCCCTTCGCAAAGCCCGCGCCCTGTGCGGCGAGGCGCAGCCGAGCGTCGATGCGCTGCTGGCCGATAACAGCCAGCGCCTGAGCCGGGTACTGATACGCGAGCGCGAACAGGTGCACGTGCTGCCGGTTGATACCATCGACTACGTGGAAGCGCAGGATGATTACATCCGCATCCATGCCGGCCAGCGCGCCCACCTGAAAACCCAGCGCCTGTCTGATCTGGAAGCCCGGCTCGACCCGGCCAGCTTCGTGCGCGTACACCGCTCCTATCTGATCAATCTGGCCTGCCTCGTCGGGCTGGAGCGCAATGGCAGCGACGGCTACGTCGCCTGCCTGCGCAACGGCCAGCGCATCCCGGTTAGCCGCTCGGGGTATGAGCGATTGCGGCAGGTGATGTAGGGCATGGATTGGTGTAATGAAACCCAATATGGGTGGTAGCTGTTGCGTATCAGTGCATTCAACTCAATTGGTCAGGCTGGCTGATAGCATCTCGATGAAAGCCTCAGCTGACCATTTCTTTCGGTCCGACACTTGGCCGTCACCGAGCTCAATAAGCCTGGCTGTGCCTTCCTTGTTCAGCAAGACATCGATAGAGAAGAATGGGCTATCGATCCGGCGAGCGACATCCTTTACAAGTTCCGGAACAACACCGTCACGCGCGAACGCTTTGCCACGGAAAACGAAATATCGTTCTTCTGTTTCCGGCAACAGATTTTCGAGCTCGCGAATGCAGACGCCACCCTCCAATTGGCCGCGATAGCGTTCTATGAGATCGACCACCTCTCGGACTTCCGAAATGCTTCGAGCAACAGACCCTCGTGATGTGGTAAGCGATTTGACGAAATCCTTAACGAAGTAAGCGCTCCAACCTGTCGTGGATAGCGCTGCCGCGAAATCATCGTCTTTTAAAAGCACGATCGTTTTGGGGGTAACGTCTTTGCACCGTTCGTACCACTCCGGAAGATAGTGACATTGGCGATAGCGCTCAGCAGAAACGGCGACAGTTGCGCCTAATGATTCAATTGCTCCTTGCAATTGAGCGTAACGAGTTGACGTTAGCATCCAGCCGCGATAAAGGATTTCACCCGCAAAAGCAGGTTTTGGGCGCGGTTTGAATTCGCCAAGTTCAAAATCTTCATAAGAGAAAGGAAACCAAGTAAAACCGGCGTGTTGAGCAGTTGAAAACTCTTCCTCGTACGCCTCGTCAGGCTTCATTTTGTTAAAGGGATCACAAGGATAGAGAAGGTGCATATGTATTCCTTTTGCTGCGCCGATATGAAGGACGATGGCAATGATATTCATGCCGTTCGAATGGATGGCGATGGCTACGCTGCAGTAGTAAGTTTCCGGCGATTACAGCGAAATAGCACCATTCATTGCAAACAATTCTGCAATCCCCGCCTCCGCCGGATGTAGCTGCGGCCGTTGCCGCAAAGCCAGCTTGGGTCCGCCATAAGCCGCGAAGCAGGCTTGATGGCTGGAGTGCGACATATCGCCATCGCGCTGGTAGTAGTCGCCAACCCAGTTCAGCAAAAATGGCAGGTGTTGGTCCTGTTGCTCGGCGGAGGCGAATTTGTGGGCTTCCCACGGGCGCTGGCGGCAGTTGTGCTGGCATTGCTCGGCGTCGAGGTCCAGGAATACCAGGGTGGGTGAAAAGCCGAGTGCCACTTCGATCAGGCTGGTGTAGCAGCCTTCGATCACCCAGCTGGCATGGTTGGCGCAAAAGCGCGCCAGATCGGCGCTGGCCAGCTCGATCGGGCGGGCCACGGCGATTTGGCCGGGCTCCCAGTACAGGGTGTCGAGATCGAGCCGGGCGGCACCGTCCACTTGGGTGGCGAGCCAATTGGCCAGGGTGGATTTACCGGAACCGGCATTGCCGATGATGGCGATGCGCATGGGCGATTTCCTCATTGGATGGTCGGCGAGCGTGCTGGGGCAGCTTTGAACGAATCGACTTCTGCGCCAAAGGCGCGGCAGTGTTGCTGCTTGTCGGGTCGTGGTCATGTATTGCCTGCTGCTGTCGGAATGAATTCCGATCTACCGCTCAAGCATGGGCGCTCGCAGCTGTCGGGCAGCAAACACCAGGTGGCGATGCTTTTGCAATGCTGTTGCTTGAGTATTTCCCTAGCGCTTGTCCACGATGGTCTTGCCGATCGGTGCCACCGCCAGCACGGCCAGCTTGATATGTTGCAGGCCGAATGGGATGCCGATGATGGTGACAAAGCAGGCCAGGGCCGACATCAGGTGGCCGATGGCCAGCCACAGGCCAAACAATACGAACCAGATGATATTGCCCAGGGTGCCCAGCAAGCCGGTGCCGATATCGTGCTGGCCACTCAGCTGCGCGCGGTCGATGATGTCGCGACCGAACGGCCAGAACGAGAAGCTGCCGATCACAAAGCAGGCGCGGCCCCAGGGTATGCCGATGATGGAGACAAAGGCCAGCAGGCCGGCCAGCCACCAGCTCAGGCCCATCAACAGGCCGCCGCATACAAACCAGATGACATTGCCGATAAACGACATGGCTTGCTCTCCTTGTCGCGTCAGTCAGCGCCGGATTCGACGGCGGCTTTGAGCCGCTGTACATCGGCGTAGCGGGTGACAATATCGTCGCGCTGGGCGGCGCGGCGCTGGTCACGCAGCTTTTCCAGCGCCGCCAGCAGCACCGGCAGCGGCGGGCCGCTGGCGGTGAGGTTGCCGTGGTTGGCTTCAGGAATGCGGTCGGCCGGCTGCTTGATGTATTTGCCGACCAATTGATCGTGGTGCTGGCTGGCGCCGGTGCCGTGTGCTTCCAGCACCGCCAGGAAGGCCGATGCGTTGGGCTTGAACCACGGCGCCTGCTGTTGCTGCGCATCGAGCGCGGCCATGAACTGGTTCATCAGGCTTTGCTGGCGCATGGTGTCGCGCAGGATCAGCTGGTCCTGCGGCATCATGTAAAGGAATTTGTCGACCAGCAGCTGCGAATAGGACGACTGGTTGGACTGGCACAGGCCCAGCAGCAGGTCGATGACATTGATGCCGGCAAAGTCGCCGGCATTGGCGCCGCGATAGGTATTGAAGCCGACCTGGTGCGGCTTGTAATAGGGCCGCACATTGAAGAAGAAGCGGTCGATATCGAGCTTGGCGAACAGGGCCTGATTGCTGTCGATCACCTCATCGAGTGCATCCTTGGCGGTGTTCAGCAGCCGTGCGGTGATCGGGTGCGATACCCCCAGCGGCAAGATGCGCAATAGCGCGTCGGCGGCGCGCTTGTAGGCGAGGATGCCGATGGTGTTGTAGTCGACGAAGATGTATTCGTCGGCCAGGGTGGTAAAGGTCTTGTAGCGGCCATCGATGGCCAGGTTGTGGGTGGTGAGGTGGCTGGTGGCAAAGCGCGGTGTCACCCCGAGGCTGGCGCCCAGCTCCATCGCCAGGCTGGAGGCCTCGCGCTGCCGCGCCGCCGGGCCGGCTACCGCTTCGCTGATGGCATGGCGGCTACACGCCGCCATATAAAAGCCGACATTGCCGAGCAGGTTGAAGCCTTGCTCGAAGCCTTCGTCGGTATTGCCCTCGCGCACCAGATCGGCGATCAGCGCCTGGCCTTCGCGGCACAGCGCGGCCTTGATGTCATTGCCGATGCCCTCGACCTGGTTGCGGTCGTCCTGGGCGAAGTAGCGCTCTTCCAGCTCGGTATTCATCTGGCAAAACGCGCTGCGTATCCAGTCGTCAAACTTGCGGGCATTGGGCGTCATCATGGCTGTGTGTCTCCAGTCGGGTTTACAGGGCGCTACGGATGGCGCCGAGCAGGGTGTCGATGTCGTCGACGCTGTTGTACAGATGCGGCGACAGGCGCAGGCCGAGGCCGCGCACATCAAAGCGGATCTGGGCGGCGCGCAGTGCGGCAATCACCGCATCCTGCCGCTCGCCAAAGTGGGCGATGACGGTGCCGCTGCGCTGGGCTGCCCCATGCGGCGACACGATATGGGCCGGCGCGCAGCCATCGATCAGCCTTTGGGTGAGGGCCAGATTGTGGGCGCGTACCTGCGCGATGCCGTGGCGGCTCAGATAGTTGATGCTATGGCTGGCCAGCACATAGGGCAGCACCGAGGGCGTGCCGCCCCAAAAGCGCAGGGCGCTTGGGTGGTAGGCAAAATGGTGGATATCGAATTCAAACGGGTTTTCATGGGAAAACCAGCCGACATCGGCCGGCTGGCATTGGCCGAGCAGGTGCGGGTTTACCCACAGGAAACCGGCACCCGGCCCGCCACACAACCACTTTACGCAGGAGCCGATGACAAAGCTGGCATTCCACTCGCCAAGGTCAATCGGCAGGATGCCGACCGATTGCGCCACATCCACCACGGTCAGAATGTCGCGTTGTGCGGCCTCGGCCACAATCTCGGCCACTGGCACCTGTACGCCGGTATTCGATTGCACCTGGGTGATCAGCAGCCACTGCACATCGGGCGCCATCGCATCGGCCCACGCCTGTGGGTCGGTGTGGTCGGCCTCGCGTGGCAGCCAGGCCAGTTCATAACCAAGGCGCTTGGCTTGCTCGGCAACAAAGCCCAGCGAGGGGAAATCGTGCTCGCTGAGCAGGATTTTTTGCGCACCGGCCCGCTTGGGCAGGGCGCTCAGCACTTTGCCCAGCGCGCTGGATAGATTGGTTTGCGGGCAGAACAGCGCCGCATCGCCATGCAGCAAGGTGGCCAGCGCCTGGTTGAACGCCTGCAACTCACCCATCCAGGCGCCCCATGGGTCACCGGCCGCATCAGCCCAGGGGGTGAGGAAGCGCTCGGCCAGGTCAGCCTGGACCGTGCGCAGCGGACGGCCTACCGAGTGGTTGAGCAGATAGATGCCATTGCTGGCGATAAAGTCCGGATGCATGGGCGGGTTCGGATTCGGGTTTATTTCGGATAGTGCGCCAGCGACGAGGGTAGGGCGTAGCCAGCGCTGTGGTGCGGGGTGCGGCGCGATGCTAAAGCGACTTGCCCATCCTTGCCAGCGGCATCGTGCACAAAGGCTGGCGCGACGTCGCTTTGGCGCCAAAAACCACAGCTGGCGCAAGGCGGAGCAGGCAAGAGTTGGCGCCAGTGCTAGCATCGGCCGCTTGTGCAATGGTTCGAGAGGCCCCACATGGCTTTTTCAGCAATCGATCACGCCTTGATGGCGCAGGCTTTGCGCGTGGCCGAAGGTGGCCGCAATATCACTACGCCCAACCCGAGCGTCGGCTGTGTGCTGGTGCGCGAAGGCCGGGTGATCGGCCAGGGCCACTCGCAAGCGGCCGGTGGGGCGCATGCCGAGGTGATGGCGCTGCGCGATGCGGCCGCGCGTGGTGAATCGAGCCGGGGCGCCACCGCCTATGTGACGCTGGAACCATGCAGCCACCACGGTCGTACACCGCCTTGCGCCGATGCCTTGATCGAGGCCGGTGTGGCGCGGGTGGTGGTGGCAATCGATGACCCCAACCCGCTGGTAGCCGGGCAGGGCAGGGCGCGGCTGCAGGCGGCGGGGCTGGCGGTGGAAACCGGCTTGCTGGCCCATGAGGCGCGCGAATCGCTCAAGGGATTTCTCAGCAGTATGGAGCGCGGCCGGCCCTGGCTACGCCTGAAAATTGCCGCCAGCCTCGATGGCAAGGTGGCGCTGGCCAATGGCGAATCGCAATGGATCACCGGGCCGCAGGCGCGTGCCGATGTGCAGCGCTGGCGCGCCCGCTCCTGCGCCATGATCACCGGCAGCGGCACGGTGCTGGCGGATGATCCGCAACTCACGGTGCGCGAAATCGATGGCCAGCCCTGGCAAGGCCGGCAGCCCTTGCGGGTGGTGCTGGATAGCCGGGCGCAATTGCCGACCAGCGCCCGCCTGCTGGCGGCACCGGGCAAGGTGCTGGTGGCGGTGGCCGCCGCCAGCGAAGCACATCTGCAAGGCTTGCGCGCGGCGGGCGCCGAGGTAGTGGCCCTGCCGGATGCGGCCGGGCGCATCGATCTGGCGGCGTTATTGCAGGAACTGGGCCGGCGCGGCATCAATGAGGCGACGGTGGAAGCGGGCGCACGCCTCAATGGCGCTTGGCTGGCCAGTGGCTTGGTGGATGAGCTGCTGCTGTATCAGGCGCCGGTGCTGCTGGGCAATGCGGCGCAGGGCCTTGCCGACTTCAGCATCGACAGTCTGGCTGACAAGCTGGCGCCCAAGGTGGTGGAGGTGCGGCAAGTCGGCGCGGATATGCGCTATTTGCTGCGGTTCTGATGGGCAGGATGCCGGGCGAATGCACCGTAGCAGCGGCTTTGGTCGCGAAGGCGTCAGCTTCACCAAGCGCGGCTGATGCCGATCCTGCACGGCGCTCGCTTCAACTGTCCGAATTGATAAGTGTTTAGGGTTGATACACGCGCGACGACTGAAACCATGAACAGAAACGACAAAATCCTCAGTTGCATCGATCCACAAACGCAATCCGGCCTGGAAATCGGCGCCTTGTGCCGGCCGGTGGTTAAGCCCGGTATCGGCCCGATCAAATATGTCGATCACCTCGATACGCCGACCCTGCGCAGCAAATACGCCAACGATGCCAATGTCGACGTCGACCAGATCGTCGATGTCAGCTATGTGTGGGGTAGCCAGACCCTGCCGGAAGCAGTGGGCGATGAGCGTTTCGATTATGTGATCGCCTCGCATGTCATCGAGCATGTGCCCGACACCATAGGCTGGTTGCGCGAGATCGCCACGGTGCTCAAGCCGGGGGGCAAGCTGTCGCTGGTGATACCGGATAAACGCTACACCTTTGATGCCGCGCGTGAGAACACTGGTTTCGCCGCGGTGGTGGAAGCCTACCTGCTCGGACGCCGGCACCCGGGGTTTCGCGAAGTGCTCGATCACTTCAGCAATGCAGTGGCACTGAACGATGGCGTGGCGCTGCACGCCATACTCAGTGGCAGCAAGACCGCGCAAGAGCTGCCGCTCAACCATCCCGGCATGATCGAGGTGCTGGGCGAGGATGGCTTGCGCCACTACTTCAACCTGATCAATGGCGGCCTGTATATGGACGTGCATGTGCATGTCTACACGCCGGCCAGCGTTCTGGCGCTGCTGGCCAAGCTGGCGGCGGCAGGGCTGTTGCAGATGCGTGTGGCGGCATTCGAGTCCACGGTGGCAGGCGAGATCGAATTCTTCATCACGCTGGAGAAGCTGCCCGACGATATGCCGGCGGCGCAGCGCCGCGACGCGATACTGGCCAGCCTGCAACCGTGGCTGCATCGTCCACTTATGGAGCAGGCGCAACGTCCACAACCGGAAGTACCGGCACCCGTGCCTTTGCCTCTCCGACTGAAGCGCGCGATACTTCGCCGCTTTCGGATGCTGGGAGCCGGGTTCAGATGATGGCTGGCGGGGAAAATGCAATGGCGGCAGGCGCTGCACGAGTGGACAAGCTGCTCGCCGGAATCGATCTGGCGCAGCCGGGGCTGGAGATCGGTGCGCTGTGTCGCCCGATTGTTCCGCCGCATCTGGGCAATATCCGCTATGTCGACCATCTGGATACGCCGGGATTGCGCGCCAAATTTGCCGGCGACGCCTCGGTGGATGTCGACAAACTGGTCCATGTCGACTTCGTGTGGGGCGAGCAGACCCTGCCACAGGCGGTGGGCGGCGAGCGCTTTGACTATGTGATCGCCTCGCATGTGATCGAGCATGTGCCGGACACCATAGGCTGGTTGCGCGAAATTGCCGCCGTACTCAATCCCGGCGGCAGGCTGGCACTGGCGATACCCGACAAGCGATTCACCTTTGATATCCGGCGCGAGCTCAGTGCACTGCCGGCCTTGCTCGAGGCTTTCCTGCATGGTCGTCGCCGCCCGGCGGTGCGCGAGATACTCGACTTTGCCTGCAATGTGGTCAGCCTGGACGACCCTGCCGCCGTCGAGGCAGTGTGGCGCGGCGACAAGACGGCACAGGATTTTCCCTTGCTGCACCCGGGCTTGCTGACGTCTTTGGGCGAGGCTGGCTTGCGCCAGTATTTTGATCGCCTGATGGCGGGCGAATACCTGGATGTCCATGTGCATGTCTATACGCCGGACAGCTTCATGGCCTTGCTCTCGCAACTGGCGCAAATCAAGCTGCTGCCTTTTTCTGTGCTCAGCTTTGTTCCGACTGCGTTTGGAGAAAACGAGTTTTTTGTCAGCCTGCAAAGGCTTGCTGACGAGTTGCCGCCCGGGCAGGCACGCAATCTTGCCGTATCGAGCCAGGCCGGCCCGATCCATGGTTGAAGGCTGCGGTGGCCGATGCCGTGCCGACTGCGATAAAGGCGGCGCCATGCACTACACTGCGAACTTGTTGCGGGCGCAGCGCGCCCGACTTGCTGCACGACGGGGACCGGATACATGCACATCTCGATCGTGACCCTGGAAGGGTTCAATGAAATCGATGTCTTTCTGGCACTGGGCATACTGAACCAGATGCGGGCAGAAGGTTGGCGCGCCGATATCGTCGCGGCCACGCCGAAGATCACCTCGGTGAACGGCGTGATCATTGCCAGCCAGCGACCATTGGAGTGGGCCAATGAATCCGATGTGGTGCTGTTTGCCAGTAGCGTGCAGATGCGTGAGCATGCCGCCAATGGCAAATTGCTGGGGCGTTTGCATCTGGATCCGGAAAGCCAGCTGATCGGCGCCCAATGCACCGGTGCACTGATGCTGGCGGGCCTGCATCTCTTGGGTAAAGTGCCGGCCTGCGTCGATCGGGTGAATCAGGCGGTAGTGCAGGAAGCGGGCATCGCTTGCCTGCCGGCCGCATTCCGGGCCGATGGCAATATCGCCACGGCCGGTGGCAGGTTGGCGGCGGCCCATCTGGCTGCCTGGGTGATCTGCCGCCAGGACGAGGAGCACACTGCACGCCATATCCTGCAGCGGGTGGCGCCGGCCGGCGACGAAAATGCCTTTGCCGACCGCGTGCTCGATCAGGTGATGCCCTTTGTCGATGGCAGCGCTGGCGCCAGGCCTGCGCCCATGCCGGAAGTTGTCGAGGCCAGACCTGCTGCACCCGTGGCGGCAAAGCCGCCGGCGCCGGCCAATACCCCGAACAAGCCGCAGGCGGCGACGGCGAAGCCGACTCCACCTGCACCCAGCGCGGCAGTGCCCGCCGGCAGCGCGCCGGTGCGTGGCATGCTGGCGCAATTTGAAGATTTGAATGGAAAGGATCAACCCATGTTTACCGGCATCGTTCAGGCCACCGGCAAGATTGCAACCGTACAGCCACTGGAAGGCGAGGGACTGCGGGTGATGGTGGTGAGCGAACATCTGTCGCTGGCCGATGTAGCCATTGGCGACAGCATTGCCATCAACGGCGCCTGCATGACGGTGGTGGCCAAGACCGAGCGCAGCTTCAAATATGATATTTCGGCCGAATCGCTACGTTGCACGGTGGGCCTCGAGGAGCCCGGCAACGAGGTGAAGCTGGAAAAGGCCATGCGCTTTGGCGACCGCATCGGC
>NZ_JAYRLZ010000439.1:0-2002 GCF_041904975.1 Chitinimonas sp.
GGTCAGCGCATTGCCGGGGCCAATTTCCAGCACTGCATCCGGCTGCATTTCGACGACCGTTTGCAGGCAGGTTGCCCAATCGAGCGGCGAACATATCTGGCGCGCCAGCGCATCCAGGGCGGCGCGACCGCTGCGGGACGGCGTCGCATCGATGGCGCTCAATACCGGAAACGCTGGTCGGCTATCCGGCAACAGATCGAGAAATTTCTTGAAGTCGGCCGCAGCCGACGCCAGCAACTCCGTATGCGAGGGCGTCTGCACCGCCAGATGGACCAGCCGGCTGGCACCCGCCGCTTCAAACTTTGCGGCTACGGCGATGATCCCGGACCGCGGCCCAGCCACCACCAGATGCTGCGGCGCATTGCGGATGGCCACAGCCAGCCCGGCATCGGCGGCCAGTTGGGCAACCCGGGCATCATCGAGCCCCAGCACAGCCAGCATGCCCTGCTCGCCGGACACCGCCTCATCCATCAGCCGGGCCCGCTCGACACACAGTTCCAGACCCGCGGCGGCGCTGAACAGGCCGGCCGCGCTGCAGGCCGCCATTTCACCCAGCGAATAGCCGGCAGCGCAGACCGGGCGCGGCAAGCGCGGCTGCAGCTTGGCCCACAGCAACATTTGCTGGGCAAAGATCAAGGGTTGGGCGATGCTGTTTTTGGCCAGTTTTTCGGGGTCGACCGCAGCATTCGCATCGGCCATGCCGGGCAGTGCCCGCTGCAGCACCTGACGCAGTTCACCCGTCACACCGGCCTGCACCTGCTGCCAGTGTTCCGGACGCTGGCCACCTTGACCGCTGAAGAGCAGGGCAAGGCGCATGGCTAGGCGAGACCGTCCAGTGCAGCGAGAAAGAGCGTGACGCCGAGCAGGTCGGCGCTGCCGCCGGGACTGAGGCGCCGGGCGATGAAGTCGCGGTCGATCGCGGCGGCATGGGCGCGCCAGTCATCGGCAAACACGCCACCCGCTTCGAGGAATGCGGCAGCGCTCCGGCGGCCGTGCATCAATCCATCCAGACCGCCGCGCCAGAGCAGATTGGTGTCTTCCAGTTCGGTCATCAGCGTGAACAATGCCTGAATGGCCGCGCGCTCGCTGTCGCCGGTCGCTGCCAGGGTGGCGCGATAGGTTGGCAGGCCAAGCTCGAGGGCGGCAGGAAAACCGGCCGCCGCCTCGGCACGGGCACCACCGGTGCCGTAACGGCGAGCGACGAACTGCCCGTGGCTCAGTGTTTCCCCCGCCGCGGGCGCCGCCGATCCGGCGAGAATTTCGCTCCCCCAGAGGTGGCTGACGGTGGCGCAAGTCACTTCGGCGCTCAGGATGGCACCATCAGCCACCAGATAGCCGGCAGCGGCACAAAGCAGCCCGAGGTTGAAAATTGCGCCGCGATGCGTGTTGACCCCAGCGGTCGCGAGCAACATGGCGGCTTCGGCATCAATGCCTAGCGCCTGCAGCGATCCGAAGCCCGGACCTTGCCGGCCGCAGTCGGCAATCGCCGAAAAATACCCGCGCAGCGCATGAAGACTGCGCATGAAAGTCGCGAAATCCATGTCGCCATGGCTGCCCGTGCTCTCCGGGCTGACCAGCCCCGGCTTGGGTGCCAGCGCCGCTTCGCGGTACAGGCTGCGAATGGCCAGCCGGCCGATCTGCGCCGGGTACGGCGAGGACTCGGCAGCGACGATGGTGCTGTCATCGAACAGCAAACCGCTGTGCCCGAAATCATGACGCGCCGCCACCGCCCCGGCCAGACTGTTCAACATCTTCGTTCTCCTTTGTCCAACGATCGACGACCGGCTCAGGCCGCGCATTCCAAAGACAAGCAACTGCCCAGAAATTCGGACAAGGGCATCAGGGCCGGCGCGGCCTCGCCCTTGACCAGCACCTTTTTTCCGGCCGAGCAGTCCGCTTGTGCCAACTCCTGCCAGGCCACCGCGTTTCCATCCGGCAGGCGCAGCTCGCCATCCAGCCGACAGGCCAGCCGGGACTGCGCCCGGGCCAGCGCGGCGAGGGC
>NZ_JAYRLZ010000137.1:0-11109 GCF_041904975.1 Chitinimonas sp.
ACCCCCCCCGCTCCCCCACCCCCCCCCCCCCCCCCCCCCGCCACCCCCGCAAAACCGACAACAGAGCCTAGGGTTTTGTTCTTGAGAGTCGGCGCCAGGGAGCAAAACTCGCACTCACATAGAACAGACAACAGATAGAGGCTGGACCCCGTCCGGTTTTCTCTGTGTTCTCCGTGTGCTCGGTGCACTCTGTGTCTACAGGTCTTCGGGTGTTTGGTCTCAATCGGCGATGAAGGCGGCGCCAGAGAGCAAAACCTGTAAACACGGAGATCAGGGAGAACACAGAGCACACCGAGAAGGACGAAATTCAGGCGGGTTTTCTCAGTGTCGGCAGGTTTAGGGGTGTCAAATCAGTCCCAATGCTTTATCTCGGGCGATGAAGGCGGAGCACGATGGCCGTTCCCGGGCCGTGGCTGCCTTGACGCGCTTTCCGGCTACAGCGCGCCGCTTTCCTTGATCGCCAGATAGCGATCGGTGAGGGCGGCGGCCAGTTGCGGTGGGGTGACATCGACCAGGGCGCCGACGGGCATGCCGAGTTGGCGGATGGCGTCCTGGCGCTGGTTCAGATAATGGCTGGTGGCGGCGAGGCGGATGGCATCCTGGAAGCTGTGTACCGGGGCGCGCTGTACTGCATCCAGCGCGGTTTCGCGCAGATTGGCGCATAGCACCAGGTGCTTGCCCGACATCAGCCGGTAGGCGGTGCGCATCGATACATCGTCCTCATCACGCAGATTGGTGATCAGCACAATAAAGGCGCGTCGCTTCAAATGGCTGAGCAGCAGCTGCGCCGCTTCGACATGGTCCGGCGCATATTCGCTGGCTTGCAGATCGTAAATACCGGCGATCAGGCGGTCCAAGCCGACTCGGCCCTTTTGTGGCGCCAGCCAGCGCACATCGGCGCCGAAGCTGAGCAGGCCGACCGCGTCGCCCTGCTTTTGCGCCACCCAGGCCAAGGTCAGGAGGGCGTTCAAGGCATGGTCGAAATGGCTGGTGTCATCGTCGCGCGCCAACATGCGCCGGCCGCAGTCGAGCAGGAACACCACCTGCTGGTCGCGCTCTTCCTGGTACTCGCGGCTGATCGGCTTGAAATGGCGCGCGGTGGCCTTCCAGTCGATGGCGCGCATGCTGTCGCCCTGGCGGTATTCGCGTAGCTGGCGAAAATCGGTGCCTTCGCCGCGACGCCGCTTGCGCAGGCTGCCGGCCGTGGGCAGGCGGCGGTCGGTGGCGGTGAGGGTGTGGCCGAGGATGCGCGAGAAGTCGGGAAACACCCGCACCGTCTGCGTCTCGCCCAGGCGGATGCTGCGCCACCATAGTTGCAGCGGCGAGGCGAGCAGGCCGTGGGCTGGCTGAAAATCTGCCGCGCCGCGCGCCAGTGGGCGAACGCGATAGCGGTATTGCATAAAGCGGCCGGCACTGACGCGGGTGCTGTGCGGCAGGCCTTGCAGCTCCCAGTCAGTCGGGTAGCCGTCGAACAGTTGCAGGCGGGCAGCACGGCCACCTTCATGGTGCAAGAGCAGGGTAACGTCGCCCCAATGGCCCACCGGCCAGATCGGAGCGAGCTGCCGCTCCAGCCGCAAGGTGGGTCGGCGCAGGCCGAGCAGGGCATCGATCAGGCCAAGCAGCAACAGGCCGGCACCCAGCCACCACCAGGCAAGAACGAGCAGGCGCGACAGGCCGGCGATAAAGCCCAGCACAGTCCACACCAAGAGCAGCGCGATCAGGCGGCGCGACGGCTTCATGCGCGTGGTGCGGCGGTCTGGTCGATCAGCCCGCCCAGCACATGGTCGGCGCTGCGGCCTTCCAGCTCGGCTTCCGGCGACAGGGTGATGCGGTGGCGCAATACCGGCAGGGCGGCACGCTTGATATCGTCGGGGGTGGTGTATTCACGGCCAGCCATCAGGGCCATGGCACGCGCCAACCGCACCAGGGCAATGCTGCCGCGTGGGCCGGCACCGACCGAGATGCCAGGCCAGTCGCGGGTGGCGCGCACCAGGCGCACCGCATAGCCGGCCACCGCATCATCCACCGTGATGGTGGCAGTGAGCTGCTGCAAGGCCAGCACGGTTTCGGCGCGGATCAGGCTGGTAATGCTGCTGACATCGAGACCATCGCCAATGCGGCCCTGGGTAACGCTGGTCAGCATGGCGGTCTCTTCCGCCTCGCTCGGGTAGTCGATCAGCACCTTGGTAAGAAAGCGGTCGAGCTGCGCTTCCGGTAGCGGGTAAGTGCCTTCCTGCTCCAGCGGATTTTGCGTGGCCAGCACCATGAACGGTGCCGCCAGCGTGTGCGATTCGCCCTCGATGGTTACCTGCCGCTCCTGCATCACTTCGAGCAGGGCCGACTGGGTCTTGGCCGGCGCGCGGTTGATTTCGTCGGCCAGCAAGAGATGGGTGAACACCGGACCACGGCGGATGCTGAAGGTCTGGTTCTTCATATCGAACACCGCATGGCCCATCACATCGGCCGGCATCAGGTCGGGGGTGAACTGGATGCGCGAGAATTCGCCGGCAAAGGTCTTGGCCAGTGCCTTCACCAGCAAAGTCTTGCCAAGACCGGGTACCCCTTCCAGCAAGATATGGCCACCGGCCAGCATGCAGGCCAGCACCTGATCGGTGATGGCGGTCTGGCCGACCACCACGCGGGCGATTTCCTCGCGCATGCGCCGGACGATCTCGACGCCCTGGTTGAAACGCTCGTTGGGTCTTTGGCTATCGGTCATGGTGTTGTCTCAGCAATTGCAAGGTTCGGATCTGGCGGGTGAAATCAATCGGTATGCGCGCGGCGGGCCATTGCAGCGCCTGCTCGACGGTGGCGGCATCGAGCTTGAACTCGCGGGCAAGCTCGGCATGCAGTTTGTCGTCCGGCAGGCGCTGCCACTGCGGCCAGCGCCGGAACAGCAGCTTGCGGGTTTCCTGGCGTACCGCCTGCAACAGCTTTTCCCGGCCCAGCGGGCTTTGCCACAGCCAGCGGCCGGCGGCTTCGACATGTTCGAGCAGGGCACGCCGATCGCTGGCCGGCTCCGGCAGCAGCGGCCCAAAGCGCGGCATGGCCACCCACAGGCCGACCAGCAGCAGGATCAAGCTGGCGATCAGGCCCAGCGGTACGGTCTCGATCAGCACCTGATACCAGCGCGGCTGATCCATGCTCAGCACCAGGGCGACCGAGCGCTTCGGTGCCAGCGCCACCAGCTTGCCCAGTAGCTCGGCATGGTCGAAGCGACGGATATCGCCATTGGCAAAGGGCAGGTCATTCAGCAGGATCAGCTGCCCCTTGCCGTGGGCATAGGCCAGCAAAAACTCGCCATCGTCGGCATCCTGCCACAGGGGCTGCGGCGCCTTGGGGCCGCGCGCCAGATAGGTTGAGCCAGCGTCTTTCAGCAGCGGGTAGGCGATACCGGGAAAGTTGATCAATACCGCATCGCGGCCGTAATCGGCAGCCGGCTTGCCGGCCGGGGCTGCGTTCTGGGCGGGCAGCTCGTCTGCGCCATCGCCCGCTTCTTCATCGGCCCGCTCGTCATCGTCCGTATAGTGCAACCAGGTGTCGAACGCGCCACTGAGTGGAAGCTGTTCGAGGCCACCTTCTTTGCCCGAGTCCTTGGCATCGCTATCTGGCGCGAAGTCCGGGCGGGTGATCAGGACGCCGCCACGGGCAACCCAGTCGAGCAGCTGGTCCACCTGGGCTTTCGGCAGGTTGGAGACGCGGTTGGAAATCAGCATGGCGCCGCCTTCGGGCAGCTGCTGCAAGGCGGCGCCGAGGGTGTCGTGCGTCTTGACCGTGTAGCCGCCAGCCGCCAGATAACGCTCGGCGGCCAGCAGGCGGTTTTCCAGCGCGGCTGGGCTGGCGTAGGGAACACCTTCCCAATATTTTTCGAAATAAGCCTGGCTGAACCAGTAGGCGAGTGCGATCAGCAAGGCGGCGGCGATGCTGCTGGTGGCAGGGTGGCGTAGCAGGCGCATCATGCTGCCACCTTGCCAAATTCAGTGCGCCATTGCTGGCAGGCTGACTCGAACTCCGGATCGAGCGGCCAATGGTGGGCATAGGCTGCGCCCAACCACAGTGCGGTGATGGTGCGGGTAAGCGCGACACTGCTACTGCCAAGCTCGCCGCGCTGCTGCGCCTGTTCCGCCGTTTGCAGGCATTCTTGCTCGGTGGCAGCGCGGCCGATCTGCACGGCGTGCTGGTGCACCAGTCGCGACAAGGTGGCGCGGTACAGCAGGGCCAGCGCCTCGCGGCGTTGGCCTTGGCGCCAGTGCTGGCGTGCCGCATCGGCTACATCGTCGGGCAGGGTTTCCGGGCGGATATCGAGACCGGCGATTTCGCCAGTCAGCTTGGGCAAGGGCTGACTGTTGAACACCATGCCGAACTGGTTGCGGTAGCGGTAGAGCAGCCAGGCAAGCAGCGCAATCGCCGAGCCGATGATGATGGTTTTGAACAGGATGGGCAGCCAGTCCGGCAGTGCTACATCGGGGCGCTCGGCCTTCGGCTTGGGTTCGTCCGGCTTTTTTTCCTTGGCATTCTTGGGCCGCCAGCTCTCTTTGCAGCGGTAGCCGCGCAGGTCTTCATCGGCAAATACCTGATCAAGTTGCGCACGCGCCGCCTGTTGTTCGGCCGAATGCGCCGGCGGTGTGCTGGAGAGCGCCTTGTCGCGCTCCTTGATGATATCGGGCGGCTGGCAGGGCTCGGCGGCGCTTACTGGCTGCGGCGCAGCGGCGAACAGGCCAATCAGTAGCGCCAGCAGCGCGGCCGCCAGGTTGGCTGGCCGGTTGCGCTGGCCGTGTTGCTGCGCTAAGCGGCGCAGGCCGATCTCGATATCCCAGGCTTCCAGCTCGGCGCGCCGGTTCAAGTACAGCGCAAAGCAGCAGGCGGTATACACCGGGGCGATGATGCCGGCAGCCAGCACAAAGGCCAGGTAGGACAGCACGTAGTAGATCATGCCCGGCGACTTGCCCATATCGGCGAACAACCACAGCGGATTCATCTTGTCGGGCGAGGCGGTAAACAGGCCGATGGCGGCGAACAGGCCGAATTGCAGTACCAATTCGAAATGCGCGCAGGCGATGCCGAACCAGTAGGCGGCACTGCCGGCACCGCTACGTCCCAATACCCGGCGGCGCTCGTCGGCAAAGCGGCCACGGGCGCGTTCCAGCTGCCAGATCGGCTGGTACAGCCCACGCCCCGGCATGAACAGGCGCCAGAACAGCAAGAGGCGGATGGCGCCGCCGCCCAGCTCGCGCGGCCAGGTGCGCAGCGCCTGCCAGACACCGATCTGCTCGCCGAACACCGCACGCGACAACACCAGCAGCACAATGCGTTCCAGCAAGGGGCGCAGCCACCAGGGCAGCAGCAAGGGCCACCAGCTACCATCACCGAGCCATAGCGCGAATAGTCCGCACGCGGTGCATAGCGGCAGCCACAGCGCCAGCCAGGCAGCATAGCTGCGCCCGGCATTGGCGCGCAGCAAGGCCATGCCCAAATCGAGTGCCTGGCTATTGGTGCGCGGGCGCAGCTCCAGCTGCAGGCGGTCAAGCTGCATGGCGCCGCCCTGCAAAGGCAAAGAAGCCGATCACCGAAGTCCAGCAAATGGCGCCGACGATATATTTGGTGCTGTGGGAAATCGCCGGTGAGGCCGACCAGAAGCCTTCGAAAAACGCTGCCAGTGCGGTCAGCATGGCAGCGCCGACCAGGATGGGGAACACGCGCCGGCTGGCCAGCACCAGCGCATGGCGCCGGCTATACCGGCCCGGCCGTAATACCGTAATGCCAAGTCGCAGGCCGGCCATGGCCGACAGCAGCAGACCGGTGATCTCGAAACTGGAATGGGTAATGACAAAGGACCAGAAATTGCCGGCGGTTTGCGGATTGTGGCTGAGCCAGGCGGCAACCACGCTGAAATGCACCGCATTGAAGAACAGGGCAATCACCGTGGGAATGCCGCCAAGCAGGCCGCCGGCAAAGGTGCGGAAATCGATGGAGACATTGTTCCAGATATAGAAGCCGAACATCGCTACATCGCTGGCGCCATTGTCGTCGCGCCCCAGCTTGTGGGCGCTGTCGCTATACATGCGCTCGAACTCGCTCAGTTCTTTCCAGCTGCTCCAGCTCAGCGCCCAGTGCGGATGCTTCCACACCAGCCAGCCGACCAGCAGCGACAGCCCCCAGAACAGCAGGCAAACCAGTAGCAACAGGCGCCACTCCTCGCGCACCCGTTGCGGTAGCTGCACCAGCAACCAGTGGCGCAAGGTCATCGGCCGCTCCAGCGGCGTGCCGTATAGCTGGCGGTGGGCGGCCAGCGACAGGTCGTGCAGATAGTCGGTGAGCTGTGGCGAATAGCCACGTTGGCGCGCCAGCGCCAGATGCTGGCACAGTTGGCGATACAGGCCGGGCAGGGCCGGGTCATTGCCGCCGGCGGCGAGCAGTGTCGCAACTTGCTGCCATAGCGCCTGGTGCTGCGGTTCGAATTGCGCCTGTTTCATCGGGTGAGTCCTGCGGCATAGGCGCGCAGGCGCGCCAGTGAGGCCTCGCCATGCAGGCCGGTCAGGGGGGCGGCGATTTCCGCCAGCTCGATCTGCCGATCGTGCGGCAGGCTCAAGCTATCGCAGCGCTCGATCAGGTCGATGATGGTGCGCTGCTGCTCCGGGCTGAGCGCAAACGGCAGGGGTTCACTGGGGCCTTCGATGGTGCGGCGCCGCTGGCTGGGCCTGGCACGGTAGACCACCATGGTGCCAGCCACCAGATCGCCAAGCCGGCGAAAGCGCCCATCGACCAGCATGCTGATCAAGCCGGTTGCGTACATAAAGGGCATGAAGTCGGCGACCAGCAGAAGATTGCGCAAGGACGACTCGCGCCAGCCCACCGGCAGGCCATCATCGCGCACTACCTGCAGGCCCATGGCGCGCTTGCCCAGGGTGCGGCCGCCGGCATACACCTCGCACAGCACCGGATAGCCCCAATAGCTGAGGAAGAGCACCACCAGGAACAGGCCAACGCCCAGCTCGCTGCCGGAAAAGGCCAGGTTGGTGAGGTAGGCGATGACAAACACGCTGAGCGCCCACACCAGGGTATCGATGGCCCAGGCGAAGCCGCGCCGCGCCGGGCCGGCCGGCACAATGGCAAGGCGGATGCCTTCGGGGGTGAGCAGCGATTCGCGGCCGTCCAGCATCAGGCGTTCACCACGATGGTGTCGGCGAAGTGGTCATGCAGGCAGCGACGCGAGCGGGTGAAGATCATCAACACATCCGTAAGGCTGAGCAGCGTGCCCATGATGGGTACGGCAGACAGCAGATTGATAGCAAACAAGCGCAGCAACAGATAGCGGCGCAGACTGCAGCGACTGCCATCGCTGCGCACGACGCGGATATGCAGGAGCCGCTTGCCTATGGTCTGACCGTGACGGTAGAACAAGACCAGCTGGATCAGCAATATCGCGATAAGCGCGATGCCGACTGTCGCCATGGCCGCATAGTCGGATTCAACAATATCGTCATGCTGGCCGACCAGAAAAACAGCCGTGCCGATCAGCGCCAAAATCGGTGCAGCATCAACCAGTTTCGCCGTCAGGCGCCGGCCGCGTGCTGCAAGAAGCGGTCCGGCATGTTCGCGTGCAGCGAGGCAAGCGTTACTCGCTGCATAAGGATTTGGCATGCTCACAATAGCTGGAACCCGGTTGGGCGACGGCGGCCGCCAGCGGCGCCGATGCAAGGGCGCGATAATAGCGGCTGCACCTTGCCGCATGAAGTAAATTTGACCGAGCCTAGGCTCCGTTGACAAAACGTCAACAGAGCCTAGGGATGTGCGGCCTTGCGGCCGGGCTTGTTCTGCAGCCCGAGCGGGCCGCGTGCCGAAATATGAAAAAGGTCCTTGATGAA
The DNA here is from genome assembly GCF_041904975.1 of Chitinimonas sp. NCBI lineage: Bacteria > Pseudomonadati > Pseudomonadota > Betaproteobacteria > Neisseriales > Chitinibacteraceae > Chitinimonas > Chitinimonas sp. The sequence continues at coordinate 7,866 of NZ_JAYRLZ010000137.1, forward strand.
TAAGCAGCTTGAATCCGGTGTGCAGTATGACGCACGCCATGCCGCCGCCTATGAGCGCAAGATCCGCCAACTGATACCGGGTTATGACACGCTGCATGCGCTGTCGGCCAGCCTGCTGCAGCAGCAGCTTGGGAAGGATGCGCGGCTATTGGTGGCGGGCAGCGGTAGCGGTGAAGAGCTGGCGCGCCTTGCCGCGCTGGCGCCGGGCTGGCGTTTTACTGCGGTAGACCCCGCGCCGGCGATGAATGCATTGGCCGGCACGCGCCTGGCCGACGTGGGTGCGGCAGCACGTGTCGAGTTTCGCTCCGGCAAGCTCGGCGAGGTGCCGCTGGCGACTGACCATGCTGCCGCCACCGCCTTGCTGGTGCTGCACTTTCTGCCCGACGACGGCAGCAAGCTGGCGTTTCTTCGTGCCGTGGCCGATGCGCTGCAGCCTGATGGCCTGCTATTGCTGGCTGATCTTGGCGGCGAGCGGGGCGAGGCGCAATTCGACATGCTGTTTGCCGCCTGGCGCCACCAGCAAGACGCCAGTCGCGATCGGCCCGAACAGGTGGCGCTGGACTTTGCCCATCTGCAACACAATGTCTACCCGGTTTCCGCCAAGCGGCGCGATGCCTTGCTCGCCGAAGCCGGCTTTGCCGTGCAGGGCGAGTATTGGCGCAGCTTTGGCCTTGCTGCGATCTGTTGCCGCAAGGTAGGGGGCTAAGGAGGCTGGTCTGCCGCCTGTTACCTAGTTTTACTGTTTCGTTACGTTTTTTCTGCCGCCATTCTGGAAAAATCCGCCCTATAACGAAAAATGCTTTTGGCATGGGGAAATCCGGAATGGGATCAGCTTTGATTTCAGAGGCTTATACTTGCTTTGCGCAGGGTGAGCTGGAAGCGGCAAAACTGACTTGTCAACAGGTGCTGGCCAGCTCGCTGGCCGACGTCAACGCGCTATCCTTGCTGGGCCTGATCGAGGCGCGTCAAGGCAATCTGCAGGAGGCGGAGGCCCATCTACTGCGCGCGACGCGGTTGACGCCGGAAGTGGCGGCGCTCCATAACAATCTCGGTTCGGTGTATCTCGATGAGGGCAAGCTCGATCTGGCCCTCAGCGAATTCCGGCGTGCCCTGAAATTGCGCCCGCGTTTTACCGAGGCGAGCGTGAATCTTGGCGAGGCCTGCTTGCGCAATCACGATGCGGCATCCGCATTGCGCGGTTTCCAGCATGTGCTCAAGCATGCTAGCGATCATGGCGGTGCCAGCATAGGTGTGGCGCGTGCCTTGCTGGCATTGGGCCGGCGCGATGAGTTCGAGGCACATTGCCGCAAGGCGCGCCAGCAGCTGCTCAGTCAGCCGGCTGCCTTGCACAGTCTCGCGACCGTGCTGGTGCAATCGGGCGAAGCGGCACAGGCCGCGGATTGTTACCTCACCCTTCTGGCAGCGCAGCCCGACAACGACGCGCTATGCAACGATGCGCTGGCGCAGTTGCTGCAGGCCGATGCCCGGCCGCAACTGCTGACGCTGGCAGCACGGATGGTTGAAATCGCGCCCAGCGCCGGTCGTTTCAATCTGCAAGGAGATGTGCTGCGGCGTATCGGCGAGTGGGAGGCCGCGATTGCGGCATTCCGGCAGGCCATTGCGCTGGATGGCCAGCTGCTGGCGCCATTGCATAATCTGGCCGTGCTATTGAGCGATCTGGGCCGGCATGAGGAGGCGCAACACTGGCTTTCCCGCGCACTGGCGTTGCAGCCGGATTGTGCCGAATCGCGCTGCCTGCTGGGCTCGATCGCGCTGGAGCGCGGCGATGCCGAGGGCGCGATCGCTGCCTTTGCCAAGGTATTGCTCGATCAGCCTGCTCATGTGCTGGCCCGCTGGAATCTCGGCTTGGCGCAATTGGTCAGCGGCCGTTTTGCCGAGGGCTGGTCGGAATTTGATTCGGACGTCGGCCGCGCCAGCCGCCCATCGCGTGCCGAGGCCGATTTGCCGTTCTGGGATGGCCGGGTCACGCCAGGCTTGCGCCTGTTGCTACGTGGCGAGCAGGGCGTGGGCGACGAGGTGTTCTTCGCCGGGGTACTTGCCGATGTGCTGGCGCTGGGCATCGATTGCCAGTACGAGGGCGACCGGCGGCTGGTTCCGCTATTGCAACGAGCCTATCCGGCCTTGCGTTGCCACGGCTATGGCGAGGTTGATCATGCCGGTTTTACTGCACAGATTGCCGTAGGTAGCCTGCCGGCCTTGTTCCGGAAGCACGAGTCTGATTTCCCGCAGCGGGCCGCCTATCTGCAGGCGGATGACGCGCTGCTGGCGCAGTGGCAGGGGCGGCTGGCAGCGCTGCCGGGTCGGCTCAAGGTCGGCATTGCCTGGCGCGGCGGTGTCGATCCGCTCAGTCGTCGCCAGCGCTCGCTGGCGCTGTCCGACTTCGCCCCCTTGCTGGCCCTTGCCGATATCGACTTTGTCTGTCTGCAGCACGGCGAACATGCGGCCGAGCGTGCCGAAGTGGAAGCGGCGCTCGGTGTCACGGTACACCATTGGTCCGATTGCGATCCGCTGCAGGATCTGGATGGCTTTGCCGCGCAAATTGCCGCGCTGGATCTGGTGATCAGCATCGATAACAGCACCGTGCATCTGGCCAGCGCCCTTGGTGTACCGACCTGGATGCTGCTCGGCGGCCTCGGTAACTGGCGCTGGCTGCTCGGCCGCGACGATAGCCCGTGGTATCGCTCCTTGCGCATCCTGCGTCGACCGATGGGTACATCGGCAAGCGGGCAGATGGCGCAACTGGCCGCCGAATTGGCGGGCAGGGCCATGGCCAAGCCTGACCTGGCGCTCGCGGCTTAGCCAGCTAGCGGCAATCCGCGCAAAGTCTGTTTCAGCTTCAAAGCTGTCGCTGCCCTCCCTCCCCCTGCGCGGGGGAGCTTGGATGAGGTTTGCCGCCAGTCTGGACACCGACATCCTTGCTCAGCGCTTCCCCTTGAAGAGGGCGAGGCGCCTTCTTGTTTCTTTGAGTCGGTATTCAGCGACTGAATCCATAAGCGCGCTCGACCTTGGCTACCCGCGTCACCATCGCCGCATACCAATGGCTGCGTCCGCGCTCGCGGGCTGCGCTGTGTTCCGCCTGTTCGCGCCATTGCGTGATCGCCGCTTCGCTTTCCCAGTAAGACACGGTAATGCCCAGGCCGCTGTCATCGCGTACCGATTCGATGCCGAGAAAGCCCGGCTGCGCGCTGGCAAGGGCCACCATGCGCTCGGCCGCGATGGCATA
>NZ_JAYRLZ010000138.1:0-11077 GCF_041904975.1 Chitinimonas sp.
CCATGCTTATCCACACACCACACACAGGCTTGTTCCAGTGCAACTGTGGAGACACCCATGAATTTTGCCCAAAACACGATGCGCGTCGGGATAAATGCCAAATCACCATCACAACACCGGACATCAGGCATGGCTTTTGCATGAGTGCCCGTTTTTTAAGCAGCACAATCAAACCCAAGCCAATCAAGCACCTAGCAGGCTTATCCACATGTCGCGCACAGGCTTATGCCTGCCTGCTGTTGATGTTCTGCGCCACGCTGTCGAGCAAAAACAGGGCAAGCAAAGCCTGACACAGCTTGCCCTGTCCATCTGAAGCCCGATTGGCAGACGGATGCGATAGCGCCATCGACCTGGCAAAGGGTAAGAATGCCCTACAGCACCAGGCGGAAGTCGCGCAGCAAGGCACCCGGCAGGCGCTGGCTGCTGCTGGAGCGCGCACCATAGCTACCGGCATCGGCGAGGAATTCCGTTTCGCGGGTCAAGGCTTCCAGCTCGCTACCGAGCATCCGGTACAGGCTGTCATCGAAACGCATGACATTGAGCGGCGCGACGATTTCGCCGTTTTCCACCCAGAAGCAGGCAAAGCGGGTCATGCCGGTCATGCGGGCAGCTGCGCGATCGGAATAATTCAGATACCAGAGGTTGCTGACATACAAGCCTGTTCCCAGCGCACTTAGTGCCTCGGCCATGGGCAGCTCGCCGCCCGCCATCACCAGCGATTCGGGCGCCTCGCTGCCGCTATTGGCCTTCAGGCCATACTCCTTGGCGGTACGCGGGCTGATCAGGCTGCCACTCAAGCGCCCATCGGTAATCAGATCCACCCGTTCCGGCTTGATGAAACCTTCGGGCTGAAAGCCTGGCGCCAGGCCGTGCAGGGTGTCCTCATGCAGCGCAATGCGGGCATCCAGACTGGCTTCGCCCTCGGCTAGGCGCAGCAAGGCGCTGCGCTTGGTTCGCAGCTGTTTCTCGGAAAAACCGCCCCAGTTGAGCATGCCCACGATTTCGCCCAGCGCCGCAGGCGTGAAGTAGGCGCGGTAGCCACCTGGCGCCAGCGAGCGTGCCGGCCGGCCCAGCAGCGCCAGCTGGCTGCGTGCTTCGGCAATCGCCGTGGCTAGCGACGCCGGCTGCCATTCAAAACCGGCGCCACCGCGTTTGACCGCCTTGTCGCCATGCGAATACACGCTCCAGTCGAAATTCCAGCTGCTGGTGTCGTGCCAGTTTCGCTGGCCATGATGATTGGCAAAGCCGTGGCAAACCGGCCCGCTGGCGAGGATGCCGACCAGATCGCAGCCTGCTGCCGCATCGACGATATCCGCCGTCATCTGCCCGGCATCGGGCAATTTACTGGGCGCGGCATGCAGGGTGGTGTGCACCGCATCGGCCAGCAAGAGATGCGGGTCCTCAGCCACATCATCGAGCAGGGTACGCAGCTGGGCCAAGGTGCGCAGCACAGTTGCCGCATCGTCGGCCCCACAACCGAGGCTGACCGTTTCCGACAAATGCCGCTGTCCGCGCAATAGCCGCAGCGTGATATAGCACTGGCGCACCTGTCCGGCCTGCCGCACCTTGCCATGGTTGAAGCGCACAAAGTCGGACGTCTCGGCCGCCAGCCACAGGGTAAAACCCTCGCCGGCATGCAAGGCTGCATGCACGCTGTCTGCCAGCCGGTGAAAATGTTCGCGCAAATCTGCGTGCTGCATCATGCCTCCCCTCCGAATACCTCGATATTGCCAAACACGCAGGCCGGCGACGCATGGCCGACACGCACCACCTGGTTAGGCTCGCCCTTGCCGCAAAACGGCGTACCCATCACATCATCGGTACCGGCATCACCAACCGCTTTGAGCGAGCGCCAGAACGTGGCCGAAATGCCGCGATAGCCGGGGTTCTTCACCACCCCCTTCAATTCACCGTTCTCGATCAGCTGGCCCCACTCGCAACCGAACTGGAATTTATTGCGCGAATCATCGATCGACCAGCTGACATTGGTATCCATCAACACACCACGCTCGATGCCACCGATCAATTGCGCCAGCGACTGATCGCCGGGCTCCACATTCAGATTGGCCATGCGATCGATCGGCGCGCGATTCCAGCTACAGGCGCGGCTATTGGCCACGCCGGCAAGCGCAAAGCCGGCCTCGGCAGCGCGCGCCTGGGAGAGGCTGCCACCGAGCGGCCGCTCCAAAATGCCATTGCGGATGATGTAAGCCTTTTGCGCCACGGCGCCGTCATCGTCCCAGCCGTAGGCCGCAAATTCATTGCTGCGGCTCGGGTCGTAGCTGACATTGAGCAGGGATGAGCCGTACTGGTAATGGCCGAACATATCCGGCGTGACAAAGCTGGTGCCGGCATAGTTGCGCTCATCACCGAGAATGCGATCCAGCTCCAGCGGATGGCCGATGCTTTCATGAATCTGCAGCATCATCTGGCTGGGCATCAGCAAGGCATCCATCACGCCAGTCGGGCAGTTGGGTGCCAGCAAAAGCTGCAAGGCTTCGTCAGCCACCCGCCGTCCGGCGCCCGCCAGGCCCGCCTGGGCGAGAATCTCCATGCCGCCCTGGCGGCAATAGCCGTTGTACTGCCCGCCCAGGCTGCGCGTCTGGCTGTCGCCATCGGCAAACGCGGTTGCGCTGAGGCTGGGGATAATGGCGCGAAAACGCTGCTCCACATCCCCGCCCTCGCTGGTCAGATAGCGCTGCTCGATATCGAGGCGGCCCAGGCTGACTCCCCAATCAACAATTCGCTCGTCGATACGGCAGGCTTCTGACTCTTGCATCAACAAGTCATACAGCGCCTTGCGATTCCAGTCGGCTTCGCCGTCGGCTGCCGGGCCCAGATAGCGGCCGGTAGGATGCGGCAGGGAAAGTGTGCGAAAGTCGAACACCGAGCGCGCCGCGCTGATTTGCGCCCAGCGACACGCTGTATCAAACGCCTCGCGCAGGCCCGCCTCCGACAGATTGGCGGTTGCCGCATAGCCATAGCCGCCACCATGCACCACGGTCACCATGGCACCACGATCCAGGCGCCGCGCCAGGGGCTGCGGCACACTAAGGCGCACCTCCAGACTTTCGCTGCGCTCCTCCACCAGGCGCAGGGAGCAAAAATCCACCTGCCTTGCCAGGCCCCGGAACGACTGCTCTATTGCTTTCCACATATATGCCTTCCCATCAAAGGCGCTCAAGCGCCACGACAATCGATATTCCCACCGGGAAGCATCTTAGCTGCCCGCATCGACACGGTCATATCCCCGGCGTTGACTCGCCAAGCCTGCGTAACACCGTGGTGCAGATGCGGCGCCGACACAAAATCCACGCATCCACTTGATTTGCAAAGGCAAAGCTCAAACACCCGAGTCCAGACACATGAAAAGGCGCTACGTTTTTCGCTTGTGCACAGACAAAAAAAGGGCCGCCCTCCCCGGCGACCCTGTTGCGTGCTGGCAAACTTGAGCCAGCGAATGAGCCCTGCTTCAGCCTGCCAATTTGAATCGCCCGATCTTCACTTCGAGCTGTCCTGCCAGGGTACGTAATGCCTGTGCCGTGGCAGCCGACGACTCGGCCGCGCGGCGGTTGTCTTCAGACATCTGGGCGATCGACTCCACATTGCGCGCCAGCTCTTCCGCCACATGGGCCTGCTCGCGTAAGGTGTCGGAAATGGCACACACCACGCCGACCACCCGAGCCGAGCCTTCGCGTATGGTGCCGATCGCCGCGCCCGCCTGATTGGCCATGGTCACGCCGATCTCGACCTGCTCGACACTGCGATGCATCTCGCGCACCGCCGATTCGGCACCATGGCGGATACGATCTACCATCACCGACACATCCTGCGTTGATGTGGCAGTGCGCTCGGCCAGCTTGCGCACCGCATCGGCCACCACGGCAAAACCGGCGCCGGATTCGCCGGCACGTGCCGCTTCGATGGCAGCGTTCAAGGCCAATAGATTGGTCATATCGGCAATATCCTTGATGACATCGACAATGCTGGCGATCTCGCCTGCCACATCGCCCAGCGCCGATACCGTCTTGGAGGTTTCCCGCACCCGCAAGGCAATGCCTTCGATGCCATCCACCGTTTCCTGCACCACCGCCGCACCGGCTACCGAGCTGCGGCCTGATTCATCGGATATCTGATGCGCGCTGCCGGCATCATTCGCCACCACGCCAATGCTGACGGTGAGCTCTTCCACCGCCGCCGCCATTTGCGAGGCAGCATCGCTTTGTTCGGCCGTGGCAGCCACCACCTGGGTACCCAGCGCGGCAATCGTATCGGACGCGCGCTTGAGTTCATCCGCACCGTGGCGGATCTCCGTCATGGTGTCGCGCAGGCGCTCAGCTAGCCGATGCGCACTGGTGATGACGCGGCCCAGTTCATCGCGCCCGCTGCTGGCGATCAGGGTGGTCAGATCGCCTTCCGCCACCCGATGCATGCTGGTTTCGAGCGACTCAGCCCTTTGCGAGATATCGCGGGCGAAGCCGCCAATCAGATAGGCCACCAGCAGAAAGATGGCCAACCCGGCACCCACCTGCAGATTGCGATTGCGGATTTCCTCGTGCAAGCGCGGCTTGATCACCTGATTGGCCAGCCCGTTCAACATTGCCAGTTTGGCGCGATCCATCTCGTCCGCCACTTTGGGAATCTGCTTGAAGGCAGATGCCACCGCCTGCGCATCGGCATTGCCGGTCACCAGACCAGACAAAGCTTTGCGCATGCCATTGATTTCTTCGGCGGTTTTCATCCATTCGCTGCTGAACTGCTTGAAGCCCTCCATCCCCGAGCGATTGGCTTCCATCAGGCGGATATCATTGTCGATACGCTGCATCGATGCCGGAATGGCGCTATTGAGCAGGGAGTCGATATAGCCAAGCCGGACATCGGCATTACCACCTTTGCTGAGCAAGCCGACTTGGGTACGCAATTGCGAGATGTTTTCGCGCAGCAAGGGAATCTGGTCAACCGCAGTCACCACCAGGTAGTAGGAACTCGCATCCGGATCAAGCAGCAAACCTGAATCACCCGCCTGCTGATGGCTGAAGGCGTTCACCGCCGCAATCAGCGCCGAATGACGGCGCATGCCTTCATCCAGCGATAGCTTGCGCCAATTGCTTTTCAAGGCCTGCCAGTCATGCTCGATTGCCTGAAGCTGTGGAAGTGCCTCGGGGTCATCGAGCGCGGTCTTCAAGGTATTGATGCCGTCATCAACCTTATGCTCCTGCGCAAGCAGATCTGCTTCAGCCGATTTGTCATTCGGCGTCCATTGGGTAGAAAGCGAGCGATGCCGTCCCAGCGCAGTTTGCAAGGCCGGAAAGTGAACCTGATAGGCAACGCCGGCCAATTCACGTCGATCACGATCAACCGCCTGGTTTTCGGACACCACCAGCTGCGCCAACAACCACAGGCCCGGCAATAGCGCAGCGAGGAAAATCAACAGGAATTTGCGGCGAAAACTCAAAAGCTGCGAAACAGCAATGGCAGGCGACAGTAGCAAATTCAGCATGAATCTCTCCAGACAGGGACTTGCATTCAAGCAGGCATTGAGTGGGCCGCAATACGCTGAACCAGAGTTGATCCAGGCAAAACATAAACCGGCCCGCGCATTGACCTTAAATTGCTTTCAGCACAATTACATCGCTCAAATGGGGGATAGCCGACCGAAGGAATAGACCGCACGGTCTAGACAGTGTCGTCATGAGATTCGCAACCAAAGTGTGAGGCAACGTATCTGTAAGGCAGCAAGAAACGACGACAGGTTCTTGGCATAGCGCATAGCGACACCACGCCACTGCTTGATGTGTAGAAAGGTGTGTTCGACCAAGTGGCGATGGCGATACAGGTGCTCATCATGAACGCGAGGTGCCTTGCGGTTCTTGCGCGGCGGAATCTCCGCCTGCATACCTTGGTGCTTGGCCCGCTCGACGAGAGCATCACTGTCATAACCTTTATCGGCAATCAGGTGCTTGGCGACTAAGCCGTCAATCAGGTTTTCCGACTGTGCGCAATCAGCTCTGGAACCTTCTTTAGAAATGATTCGGGCCGGCATACCATGCGCATCCACGGCCACATGTATCTTGGTATTGAGCCACCTTTAGTGCGCCCCATCCCTTGATTACTCCCTCGTGCCCCAGTGGCGTGCGGATGAACCTTGCAGTGGCTGGCATCGATCATCAGCCACTCGTAATCAGGCTCGTCGATACGGCGCTCAAGCAGTAATTTCCATACGCCCTTATCATGCCAGCGACAGAAACGCCGATGTGTATTCTTCCAATCGCCGTAGTCTGCCGGCAGATCTCGCCAGGGCGTGCAAGTACGCAAGATCCAGAAGACCGCATTGATGAAACGCCGATTGTCCTGCGCCACACCTCCCCATTGCCCGGCTTGCCCCGGCAGATGAGGATCCATTAGCGCCCAGTCCTTGTCTGAAATATCGTGACGTCGATGGGCTGGGGTCATTCAGTCGCAACCGCAATTTGAGGTGTGAGTATTAAGACACACCTTGTGACGACACTCTCTAACAATGCCAGCCTCGAAAAACATTTGTATCCTTGCCTTGATTTCGGCTAAACAGCTTGCGCCAGCAGGCTAGCGAGACTCTTGGTGCTGGCCGCAAAGTGGAAAATTCGAGCATAACGAGGTCAAATCGCTTAGCGAACTCCGCTTGCAGCAAGGAGCGGGGTGATTCTCAACGGCCTGTCAATCCAAACGGCCTCTACGGAACCTGAGGCGGTTCACTGTGCACGCCAGGGTCAAGGCGTGCCCATCCTCGTCGTAAATTCTCACATTGCACTGATCAGCCCAGCATTCGCGCCTTCAGAGCTGCCAGCGCAATGCAAAATGAAGACTGTGTTCGAGCTGAGCAGCTGCGATTCCAAGCTTGCTGCGGGCTGGTCGCTGGCTTGAGATGGTCTGTCCCTGCAGCACCAGCTGCAGCTGCTGGCCAAGCGGATGTGTCCAGGCCAGGGTCACCGCGTGCCCATCCTCGTCGTTATTGTCGCCGGGCACGATATCGCCCTGCCGGGTGCGAAACTGCTCATAGCGCAGGGCGAGCTGATCGGCGCCCTGCCGATAGCTGGCCATGACATACCAGGCGGCAAAGTCGACGTGCACTACCCGTGTGCCCATGCTGGTGGTGCCTTGCATGGCCTGGGCGAGGATTTCGGTGTTGCCGCCTGGCAGCCAGCGACCGCTTGCCGCGCTGTAATGGGTATCCCAGGCATACTGGCCATGCCCCACCTTATGCGGGTCGGCGCGGTTGTCGTAATGCAGGGCCTGCGCATCGAACATACCGGCATAGCCGTAGCGGGCAGCCAGATAGTAGCCGGGGCGGCCATCGATCTCGTGGTAGTTATCGAGCTGCGGCGCCTGCCGGCCATACAGGCGGCCACCCGGGCTATAGATCGGCAGCGGCGCCAGGGGAATGGTCTCGGTCAGCCCGACAATGCGGTCACCCACGCCCCAGCCGCGCCAGGCGATCAGAGTACCGGCGGGGTCATTGCCGGTGAATGCACCAAGGGTGAAGCCAAAATCATGCGGCGATCCGGCAAAGCGGCCGGCGCGCAGCACGTCCACTTCGACCCCCTTGATGCGCAACTCTTCCCCCACCCAGCTATTGATCGCCGAGGCCGACAGGGTACGGCTGGTGGTCCAGCCTGGCCCGTCGTTTTCCAGGCTGCCGGGCGGGAAGAATGCGCCGGCCTTGATGGTGTAGCGCCAGGCAGAGCTGGGCAAAGGCCGCCACAGCAGGCTCGCCTCGCTGATATCGAGCCTTGCGCGCTGCTCAGCGACCAGCATCACGGTAGCGCTGGCACTGAGCGTGTCGCCAAGGCTTTGGTCCAGCACCAGCATGCCCTGGCCCAGCGCAGCATGCTGGCGATCCAGGCGCGACTTGCCCAACCCTCCCGATAGCCAGCTGGTCTCGGCATTGCCGGCGCTCGTCCGCAGCTCGAACAGGCCGCTGGCATCCAGCGCCAGAGCCTCCCCGGACAAGCCCACACTCATCAGCAGTAGCACAGCTCGTAATCGCCGCATCGCTCCCATCCACCTCGACATGGTTATCGCCGCAAGGCCGTTTCCTGTTGCCCTTGCAGCCCTGCATTTATAGCGTGGGTCGCCGCGGCTGCACGAATCTGTCACCCGTACCGCCTGGGCAATACCACGCTCCCCGGCAACATCACGGGTCGTGAATCCGCTTGGCCAAAGTCGTGAGCCTCCTTTGGCGCCGGCTTGCTGATACGCGACGTCAACCGCAAACGTGCACGGCAGTCCGCACGAAATCTGCCATACACCATTCATCTCGCCATCCGCCCAGTCATCACCCGGAATGCTTGCCCATCGCAGCGTGCTCGCCAGATCTACCCTGATACCTAGAATGCGCCAGTCCCCCGCCCATGCCAGCAGCCACAAGGAAGCCCGCCGTGAAATTCCAACTATCCATCAATGGTCAGCCCCATTCGGTACAGCTTGATGCCGACACGCCCCTGCTGTGGGTGCTGCGCGACAGCTTGAAAATGACCGGCACCAAGTTCGGCTGTGGCATCGCGCAATGCGGGGCCTGCACTGTGCATATCGATGGCGCGCCGGTACGCAGCTGCGTGATGCCGGTGCAGGCGGTGGCCGGCAAGGCGATTACCACCATCGAAGGTCTGGCCCAAACCCGGATGGCCGTGTTGCAACAGAGCTGGATCGATCATCAGGTGCCGCAATGCGGCTACTGCCAGTCGGGCGCCTTGATGGCCGCAGCCGGCCTGCTGGCGAGCAAGCCCAAGCCCAGCGATGCCGATATCGATGCCGCCATTACCAATATCTGCCGCTGTGGCACTTACCCGCGCATGCGGGCCGCCATCCATGCCGCCGCCAGCCAGCTCGGCAAGGAGGCTGCATGAGCCAGCTCGCCAACCCATCACGGCGCCGCTTTCTCGCCTCGACCTTTGCCCTGGGCGCCTGGACGCTTGGCGGTTTTCCCGCACTGGCGGCCGACGCGCCAAGCGAGCGCCCAAGCGGCTTCGGCCTGTGGCTGCGTTTCGCTGCCGATGGTCAGCTGACCGTACTCAGCAATGTTGCCGAAATCGGCCAGGGCACCCATAGCACGGTGGCGCAGCTGGCGGCCGAAGAGTTAGCCATGCCGGTGAGCGCCATTCGCGTCGAGCAGGCGCCGGTCAGCGCACCCTTTATCGACCCGCTCATCAGCAACTATGCCACCTTTGGCAGCCTCGGTTTTCGGCTGAGCCTGCGCAGCCTTGGCCCGGTGTGTGCCGCTGCGCGCGATATGCTGGTGCGTGCCGCCGCCGCGCGCTGGCAGATCGCCGCTGGCGAGTGCCAGGTAGCAGACGCAGCAGTGCACCACCCAGCCAGTGGCCGTACCCTGCCCTATACGGCGCTATTGGCCGAAGCTGCGGCGCTCACGCCACCCGAAAAGCCGGTGCGCAAGCCACGCGAGCAGTGGACAGTATTGGGCAAGTCACTGCCGCGCAGCGATATCCCGGCCAAGGTCGATGGCAGCGCGATTTATGGCATGGATGTCGACCGGCCCGGCATGCTGGTCGCCACCGTGCTGCACGCGCCCACCTTCGGCGGCAAGCTAATCAGCGTGGATGAGCGGCCCGCCAAGGCGATCAAGGGCGTGCGCCAGGTGGTCAGATTGCCTGGCGCGGTGGCGGTAGTGGCCGATGGCTATTGGCCGGCGCTGAAAGGCGCGCGGGCGCTGAAGCCAAAATGGCAGGACGGGCCCCATGCCCACAGCCATAGCAAGGCTTTTCGCCAGCGACTGCTCGCCGCTGCCAGACTGGGTCGAGGTGCGGACTTCGACCAGCGAGACGACAAACGCATGGATATTGCCGGCACCGCCGACGCCATTGCCAAGGCCACAGCGGTAGTCGATGCCACCTATGACGTACCCTTTCTTGCGCACGCCACGCTGGAGCCGATGAATGCCACGGTCGAAGTTAGACCCGACTCGGCCGAGCTCTGGCTATCCACCCAAAGCGCGCTTGATACCCAGAAAGGCGTTGCCAAGGCGTTGGGGCTACCCCTCGAAAAGGTGACGGTGCACCCGCAACTCAGCGGTGGCGGCTTCGGGCGGCGCCTTGAGCATGGCTTTGCCATTGAAGCAGCCCTGATCGCCAAGGCGGTCGGCAAGCCGGTGAAGATGATCTGGTCGCGGGAAGTGGATATGCGCGCCGGTGGCTATCGGCCCGCCGTGGCGGCTCGACTGCGGCTGGCTCTGGGGCCGGATATGCTGCCCACCGCATTGCGGGTGGATCTGGCCAACCCGTCGCTGCTCGAATACAGCGGGCTGAGCAATGGCCCGCCCTCCGATCTCGACTGGTCCACCATCATGGGCCTGAATGCGCACCGCTATGCCATTCCCAAGGCGCACCTGAGCTGGACGCGGGTCGATGAAGGCGTGCCTTGCGGCTACTTCCGCTCGGTCGGCGCTTCGCAAAACGTGTTCTTCCTGGAACACAGTATCGACCGAGCCGCCCGACTTGCCGGCATCGACCCACGCGACTATCGCCGTACCCTGTTTGCCAAGGCACGCGCCGAATTGCTGCTGGTCGATGCGCTTTGCCTGCGCGCCAGCTGGGATCAGCCGCTGCCGGCCGGCCACTATCGCGGCATGGCGATCAGCATGGGCAATGACGCCATCAGCGGCCATGTGGTGGAAATCAGCGTACCGGCACCGGGCCAGTTCCGCCTGCATCGCATTACCGCCGCCATCGATGTCGGCGTGGTCGCCAACCCACGCATCGTCGAAGCGCAGATGATGGGTGGCACCCTGTTTGGCCTCTCTGCCGCTCTGTTCAGCGAAATCACCCTGAAAGACGGGCAAATCGAACAAGGCAATTTCGACAGCTACCGGGTGGCGAGGCTAGCCGACGTTCCGCCGCTCGATGTGCTGGTGCTAGCCAATGGCGAGACCGACCGGCCACGCGGCGCCGGCGAGGAAGGGGTGGCTTCCATCGCCCCGGCGATTGCCAATGCCCTGCTCGCCGCCACCGGCAAGCCGGTGGAGCGACTACCGCTCAGCCAGGCGGGTTGGACACTGATTACCGGCTGAACCTCCAGCCATTTAACTTCA
>NZ_JAYRLZ010000139.1:0-11063 GCF_041904975.1 Chitinimonas sp.
TGGCGCCTGGAAAATCGCCTATGCCGACTTTGTGACCGCCATGATGGCGTTCTTCCTGCTGATGTGGTTGCTGGGTTCATCCACCAAGGGTGATTTGCGCGGCATCTCCGAGTATTTTCGCAATCCATTGAAAGTAGCCATGAGCGGCGGTTCGGGCGCGGGTGATTCGACCAGCGTGCTGCAAGGTGGCGGGCTTGATCTATCGAAAAAAGCCGGCGCTTATCGTCGCAGTGATACCAAGGGCGATAAAAAGGTATTGGAAAAACTCAAGGATAAACTGGAAAAAACCATCAAGGATGCCGCTGGCAGCAAACTTGCGCAATACAAGGATCAGATCCTGCTGGATATCACGCCGGAAGGATTGCGTATCCAGATTGTCGACGAAAAGAACCGGCCAATGTTCCAGAGCGGTAGCGAGCGAATGGAACCCTATGCCAAGGAGATACTCGCGGAGTTGGCCAATATTCTGAATGATGTTCCCAATAAATTATCCTTGTCCGGCCATACCGACTCATCCGGTTTTGCGGCAGGGAATCGAAATTTCAGCAATTGGGAATTGTCGGCTGATCGGGCCAATTCATCGCGGCGCGAATTGCTGGCGGGGGGCTTGCAGGATCAGAAAGTATTGCGGGTAGTGGGGCTCGCCGATTCGGTGCCTTTCGACACGGAAAACCCGCAAAGCCCGGTGAATCGGCGTATCAGCATCATCGTGCTGAACAGGGAAGCGGAAGAGAACATCCTCAAACTGGCCGGCAAGCAGGCGGGTGAGCCCGCCAAGGTGGCTGATCCCGCTGCCGAGATTGCCAGCGCCACTGCCGAAGCCAAGCCGTGAGGCCATTCTGGGTAGCCGTAGCGGTGCAGGTGGCAGCATTTGGTGCTGCTTCCTTGCTGGTAGAGGGCGGTGTGCTTGGCGAAGCTGGCTGGTTGCCGTTGCAGATCTGCATGGCGCTAGGGCTCAGTGTCTGTGCTCGGCAGCCTCGTTGGTGGTGGCTGATCCATGCGATGTTTTTTCCCCTGGTCATCGTGGCGCGCTGGCTGGATTTGCCGCCCTGGCTTTATCTCGCCTTGTTTGTGCTGGCTTATGCGGTGTTCGGCCGGCTCGATCGCAGCCGGGTGCCGCTCTACCTGAGCGGTACGCCGGCGCTGGAGGCTCTGCAGCAATTGATTCCCGATGGCGCACGCGTGCTGGATCTGGGCGCCGGCACCGGCACGGTGGTGAGCTTTCTGACCCACCACCGGCAACTGCGGGTGGAAGGGGTTGAACATGCCTGGCTGCCCTGGCTGCTGGCCCGGTTGCGTTGTGCCTGGCTCGGTCGTGGCACGGTGATCCGTGCCGATTTACTGAACTGGCCACTGGCTGGATACGATGTGGTGTATGCCTTCTTGTCACCAGCGATCATGCCGGCATTGTGGCAAAAGGCGAAAAGCGAGATGCGACCGGGCTCGGTACTGGTCAGCAATAGTTTCGATATACCGGGCGTAGCGGCGGACGCCGTGATCGACTGTGCAGCAGGCAGAGGTGGAAGACTCTACGTATGGCGAATGCCCTGAATAGCGCCAAATCACTGGATACGGACAGCGAGCGCTGGCTGCAGCTGTGGGCACAGCGCCCCTTGCCGATCTTGCAATCCACCAAGGCGGCCCTGGCCGGCTTTGCTGGCCGTGCCGAGACGGCCAGAACCAGCGAAATCGTCGATCTGGTGCTGCGCGACCCGTTACTGACCGCCCACACCCTGCGCCATATCAATCAGCGCGATCGTGGCAGCCTCGCCGCCGATGTGGTCAGTATCGAGAATGTGGTGCTGTTGATGGGCATCGACGCCTTCGTGCACCAGTTCACCAAATTGCCCAGTGTCGAGTCGCTGTTATTACCCAAGCAGCCGGCACGCTATTTTGCCCTGCTGCGTGATCTCGCCACTGCCCGCCTTGCCGCCCGGCTGGCCCGCGCGTTGGGGGTACTGCGCAACGACGCCCGTCTCGATGAAATCTTTATCACCGCCTTGCTGGCCGACTTGCCGCGACTGCTCAAGCAGCTGGAAGCCGGCATGGGCGAGGTGCTGCCTGGTGTCGATCTGGCAAAAGTGGCGCTGCCCTTGTTTGCGCGCTGGCATCTGCCCGAGGTGTTTGCCACCTTGCTCGATGATGCCGGCTCGGCCACCCAGCGTGCCTTGCTGCAACATGCTGCCTTGCGTCTGGCGCATCGTTTGCAGCTTGGTTGGTGGCAAGAGGGTGTGGCAGATGATGTGCATCTGGCAGCGCACACCCTGGGGGTGGAACAGGCGGAGGCCTGGCAGCTGGTCTGTGCGACAATGCTCGACTTCGCCCGCAACGATTGGCCCTATGCGCAGATATTTCCGCCTGCGCGCTGGTTGCCGATGGTGGCGGGTGAATGGCCCAAGCCGCAAGCGAAGGCCGCGCCAGCTCAGGCGCCGGTGGTGGCACCCAAGCCCGGCCTGCCTGATATCCTGCGCGAGCTGAGCCGGGCCAGCGATGCGGGTGGCTCGTTCAATCAGATCATGGGGCTGGCCATACGCGGTATTTCGGAAGGCATTGGTCTTGAACGCATCATTTTCGGTTTGCTGCTGGCTGGCCAGAATGCCCTGAAAACCCGCTATGTGGTTGGCGCTGCGCAGGATGATCCGATGCGCGCCTTCCAGGTTGATCTGACCGCGCCGCATGTGTTTACCAAGCTGATGCTCAAACCGCAGTCGATCTGGATCAATCGCAGCAACCGGGCGCAATTCGATGCGCTGCTGCCGCGCTCGCTCAAGCAGACGGCTGGCGAAGTCGATTTCTTTGCCATGTCGCTATTTGTTGACGACAAGCCGGTTGGTCTGTTTTATGCCGACAATCGCGGCGGTAGTCTGCATGAGTCGCAGTACACGCAGTTCAAGCAAGTCTGTCTGATCACCGGTCAGTCGCTCACCCGCCAGGCTCGCCGCCTCGATCTGGGCGGCTGACCTTACATTTCGCCGGGCAAGGCAACGGCCTTGCTGCCGGCATCCGGTTGATTCATGGAAATTCTTCAATCCCGCCACAATCCCCTGATCAAGACCGTTGCCAAACTCAGCACGCAACGGCGCGAACGTCTCAAACAAGGCCTGATGGTGCTCGATGGCCCGCACTTGATTGCCGCCGCCCTGGATGCCGGCTGGCATCTTGAGCGCCTGCTGCTGGCCGAGTCGGCCCAGCATCGTGCCGAGTTGCAAGGCTTACTGCGACGCCATGGCCAGCCGGCCCAGCTGCTGGCCGATGCCTTGTTTGCCGAATTGAGCGAGCTGGAGTCGATCAGCGGCATTCTCGCCCTGTGCGCCATGCCAACAGCAGTCGATGTGCGGAAGGACGGCCTGGTGCTGGCGCTCGATGGCGTGCAAGACCCGGGCAATCTGGGCGCGATCTTGCGTACTGCCGCTGCGGCAGGGGTCGACCAAGTGTGGCTGGGCATGGGCTGTGCCGACCCGTGGTCGCCCAAGGTGCTGCGCGCCGGCATGGGCGCGCAGTTCGTGCTGCCTATGGTCGATCGCGTGCCGTTGCTGGCTGCCGCAAGTGCCTTTTCCGGTATCAAGGCGGTTACCAGTCTGGAAGGCAGTGTGTCGTTGTACCAGGCTGATTTGCGCGGCGATTTGCTACTGGTGATGGGCAGTGAAGGGCAGGGGGTCAGCAGCGAATTGCAGGCCTTGGCCAGCTTGCGCCTGCGTATTCCGATGACGCCCGGCATCGAGTCGCTCAATGTCGGTGCGGCAACGGCCATCTGTTTGTATGAACGCGTGCGGCAAGCCGGGCTTGGCCACTAAGGCCAGGCCCGGCAGGCTAAGCTGACCGCCAATCACGATACGATCAATCGATCAGTACCGTCGCTTCACTGGCACTGCGCGTGCCGGCAATCGGGCGGTTGTCCTGCCGGTGATAGCCAAATACCAGCGAATGCTTGGTGGCGGCGGTACGATTCCAGCCGGCCGCGTGGAAGGTTTCGGCATGGAAGAACACAACATCGCCGGCTGCCAGCTCCGGGTAGATGGCAGAGTCGAGCAGCGGCTGGTTGTCGGGGTGATCACCGCGCAAGAAGGCGCGGTTTTCGAAGCGATCCTGATCCAGCGTCAATCGATGCGAGCCTGGCAAGAACCCCAGGCAGCCGTTGTCGCGCGTCTCGGCCCCCAGCGCCAGCCACACCGAAATCAGGTTGTTCTGTTCGAAATTCCAGTAGCGGATATCGCGGTGCCAGTGCGTCACGCTGGAAAAAGCCGGCTGCTTGGTCATCAGGCTGTTGTGATGGGCCTGGGTCAGCGCAATATGCGGCGTATCGAGCAGTTGTTTGACCCGCTCACACACGGCAGGGTGGTGCGCCCAGCGCCGGAATGCCTCATCGCGTGCATAGACCTTCAGCAAGCGCCGGACGGTCAGGCCGCCCGTCGCATCGCGCGAGGCTGGCGCGCCGGGGTAGCGGGTATCAGCCTCGTATTCGATTGGCGCCACTGCATCGCGCAGCTGCTGCATGCCCACCGCCAGAATCGCTTCGCGCAAGGCTGCATCGGCGAGCCCGCGAACAATCAGGAATCCTTGCTGGTGAAATGAATCGATCTCGGCACGAGAGAGTGGTGCGGACTGCATGGCTGCTTTCACGGAAATGGGGGGCGGGAGCGACCGAATGAGCAACCGGCAAGGCCGGCAGCCTTGCCGCTGCGACAGGGAAGCGATTCTACCCGGCATGGCACGGGCAGGAAATTGATACAGCACAAAGCATGGTCTTGCGCCGGCGCTGCTAGCGCGGAGCCGCGGCCATGCAGCCGTTATAATCGGCAGCAAAGGAGAGATTGCAATGATAGAAATTTCCGCGCGGTTGCCGGTGCAATGGGAAGGCGATACGGTCGGCAATATGGCAGAAGGCTCCTTGCTGTTGCGGGTGCTGGCCTTGCTCGAATCCCAAGCCGTACAGGACGATGATGACAGCCCGGAGGCCCTGCGTTGGCAGGCGATGGAAGCGCGGATAGACCTGTGCCTGCAGTTGCTGGCCCAGCTGCTGGCGCGTAACGCGCCCCCGCCGGCTGCCGTGCCGCTGCGGCTGGCGAGCAGTCAGCTGGCGTGGGAGTCGGCACAGGCCTTGGCGCAGGGCATGGCGGGGGCGGTGGCAATCTGGCTATCGCCACTGCTACCGCGACCTTTGCTGTTGCCGGCGCGCATTAGCGCCTGCGACGCACATGGCGATGCATTCTGGATCACCGCGCAGTTCGATGTGCTGGATAGCCAGCTGCAGGACTTGCTGGACAAAACCATTTTCAGAAAGCACCGGCGCGAGGTATTCGAGCGTCGTCACCAGGGAAGCGGCCATGAGTCTGCCTGATTGCTGGGCTGCCTTGCTGGCCGATCAGCTCGAACAACCATATTGGCACGCTTTGCAAAGCTATTTGCAAACGCGCGAGCAAGAGGGGGCCGAGATCTTGCCGCCATTCGCGCAGCGCTTTGCCGCGCTGGCTGCTACCGCGCCCGAGCAGGTCAAGGTGGTGATTCTGGGGCAGGACCCCTATCACGGGCCAGGCCAGGCGCATGGGCTCAGCTTTTCGGTGCCGGCGGGTGTGCGCCCGCCGCCTTCGCTACAGAATATCTTCAAGGAAATCGCCCGCGATCTTGGCTACAACCCGCCGCAGTGTGGCGATCTGAGCGGCTGGGCAAAGCAGGGCGTGTTGCTGCTGAACAGCGTGCTGACTGTGGAAGCAGGCCGGGCCGGCTCGCATCGGAAACGTGGTTGGGAGAATCTGACCGATGCCCTGGTGGCGCGGCTATCGGCCGATTTTTCGGGCATCGTATTCATGCTGTGGGGGGCGTATGCGGAGGAGAAGGCGCCCCTGATCGATGCCGGCCGACATCTGCTGCTGCTGTCGCCGCACCCGTCGCCTTTATCGGCATATCGTGGCTTTATCGGCAATGGCCACTTCTCTGCAGCTAACCGCTACCTGCAACAACAGGGGCGACAGCCGATAGACTGGGCGGCATTCGGCTGAACACTGGCTCGCTATCGGCAAATCGGACGATGGCGAGCCAGCGGACCTTAGTCGCGCATCAAACCGGCTTTTTCGCCGGCCTTGTAGCGGTAATAGATATACAGCATCGACAGCATCACCATCAGACCGAAGACAATGATGATGGCGCGCATCGGTGGCAGGCCGCCGGCATGCTGGAAATAAGCGAGTGCGGCGCCGGGCAGGGTGTCGGTGATCGGGCTGCTGAAATGCTTGAGCACCCAGGCGTGCAGGCCAAGCATGACCAGAATGCCCAGATTCTCATTGAAGTTTTGTACGGCGATGGAATGACCGGCACCCATCAGCATATGGCCGCGGTGCTGCAACATGGCGTTTTGCGGCACCACAAAAAATCCGGCCAGCGTACCGACAACGAATAGCAAGATCATTGCCATGGCAACACTATGGGTGACCAGCATCAGCATCACCACCCCGCCCATGGCAATACCGGCCGGCAAGACCTTGAATGCGCTCTGCAGCGGGATAAGGCGGCCGGCAATATAGGCGCCGAAAGCGGTGCCGAATGCCACGATCGCCACCAGGCGTGTGGCTTCTTCAAGGCTGAAGGCAAGCCAGATCACCGCCCAATGGATCACCACCACGCGCATGGTGGCGCCGGTGCCCCAGAACAGGGTGGTGACTGCAAGTGACAGCTGGCCTTGCGGATCGCGCCACAGCTTGCACACGCATTCCCAGAATTCATTGACCAGAAAAATCGGGCTGTAATGAATCGGTTTGAGCTCGACGTTGAGCTTGGGGATATACAGATTGACCCAAGAAGCAGCCAGATAGACAAAACACAGGATGATGATGGCAAACACCGGGGCCGACAGCATGGACAGCGGGCTGATCGCCAGCGCGGTGGTCATGGCCTTCCCGGACAGCAGCCCGCCAATCACCGTGCCGAAGATAATGGCCGATACGGTGGCGCCTTCCAGCCAGCCATTGGCGGCGACCAGCTTGTCATGCGGCAGGTACTCGGTAACGATGCCGTATTTGGCCGGGGAGTAGGCGGCCGCGCCAAAGCCGACGATGGCATAGGCAAACAGGGGCGGCAGACCCACCAGCATGGCCACACAGCCGGCCAGCTTGATGCCGTTGCAGATCATCATCGCCTTGCCCTTGTGCATGGAATCGGCAAACGATCCGGCAAACGGGGCGAGAACCACATAAGAGATATAGAAGCAGAACAGCATCATCGATTGATGCCATTCCGGCGCGTGCTGTGCTTTCAATAGCGACATGGCGGCAATGAACAAAGCATTGTCAGCCAGGGCGGAAAGGAATTGACTGCCGAGAATTACGAAAAAGCCACGGTTCATCGTGCTCTGCCTGCAGCGCAGGCGCCTAAAGGGACGCGGCTTTATACCACAACCCCAAGTGCAGGCCATGACGCGTCGCCGCAAGGCTGCCGCACCGTGCCTGTCTCGGTGCGCGATTGCAGCCGGTATATAGCTGTCGGCAATGAATGCGCGGTCAAAATGTTCTAGGGCGCGACGCGCACGTCAACTTGCCCTATACAGACAGTTTCTTTAGATTCGAACGTTTTTGCAGCTTAGCTGGAGTACTAGGAATGGCATTGATCGTTCAGAAGTATGGCGGCACCTCGATGGGCTCGCCCGAGCGCATACGCAGTGTCGCCAAGCGGGTGGCCCGATACCGGGCGCAGGGGCACGATATCGTGGTGGTGGTGTCGGCCATGAGCGGCGAGACCAATCGCCTGATTGCGCTGGCGCGCGAGATACAGGCGCAGCCCGATCCGCGTGAGCTGGATGTGGTGATCTCGACCGGTGAGCAGATCACCATCGGTCTGCTGGCGATGGCGCTGAAGGAAATCGGTGTCGATGCGCGCAGCTATACCGGCACCCAGGTCAAGATTCTCACCGATACCGCGCACACCAAGGCACGCATCCAGCATATCGACGAAACAGCCATGCGTGCCGATCTGGCGGCGGGGCGAGTGGTGGTGGTGGCAGGTTTTCAGGGGGTGGATGCCGACGGCAACATCACCACGCTTGGACGCGGCGGCTCGGATACCACTGGTGTCGCCCTGGCGGCGGCGCTGAAGGCCGATGAGTGCCAGATCTATACCGATGTGGATGGTGTATATACCACCGATCCGCGCGTGGTGCCGGAGGCGCGGCGCCTGAAAACCGTCACTTTCGAGGAAATGCTGGAAATGGCCAGCCTCGGCTCGAAAGTGCTGCAGATACGCTCGGTGGAGTTTGCCGGCAAGTACAAGGTCAAGTTGCGCGTGTTGTCGAGCTTCCAGGAAGAGGGTGACGGCACGCTGATTACGTTTGAGGAAGACGAAGCTATGGAAAAGGCCATCATCTCGGGCATTGCGTTCAACCGCGACGAGGCGCGCATCAATGTGATCGGCGTGCCGGACAAGCCCGGTATCGCCTATCAGATTCTCGGCCCGGTGGCCGATGCCAATGTGGATGTGGACGTGATCATCCAGAACGTCGGGCAGGATGGTCATACCGACTTCTCCTTCACCGTGCCGCGCGGTGACTACCAGCGCGCCCTGGGCATCCTGGAAAGCGTGCAAAGCCATATCGGCGCCAAGTCGATCTCAGGCAATGACAAGATCTGCAAGGTGTCGGTAGTCGGCGTCGGCATGCGCTCGCATGTAGGTATCGCCTCGACCATGTTCCGCACCCTGGCGGAAGAGGGCATCAATATCCAGATGATCTCCACCTCTGAAATCAAGATCTCAGTGGTGCTGGATGAAAAGTACCTCGAGCTGGCAGTTCGGGTGCTGCATAAGGCATTTGGGTTAGATCAGGAGATTTGATGCTTGACGGGGCGGCGCGCATTGTCTATAGTCGCGCCTCCTTGAGACGGAGAAGTGGCCGAGTGGTCGAAGGCACTCCCCTGCTAAGGGAGCATACGGGCACAAACCTGTATCGAGGGTTCGAATCCCTCCTTCTCCGCCAACTCAGGAACTGTTGAAATTTGTAGTGCGCCCGTAGCTCAGCTGGATAGAGTACTTGGCTACGAACCAAGGGGTCAGGAGTTCGAATCTCTTCGGGCGCGCCACAATCAGATACAACAAAGCAGTAAAAAATAAATGCGCCCGTAGCTCAGCTGGATAGAGTACTTGGCTACGAACCAAGGGGTCAGGAGTTCGAATCTCTTCGGGCGCGCCAAAAACAAAACACAAAGGCCACGTAAGTGGCCTTTGTTGTAACTAGACAACAAAAAACGAGACAGTTCGCCTGTTTGCTCCCCGCCAGGTGATTGATTTACAAAGAAATTTTACTTTTGTGTTGTTGTTGTGCAAAAGGCGAAATCACATTAGCCGCAGCTGATGATGTATGTGTTAGACTCTTTGTTTAAGTTGTATTAAAGTTGTATTCAGCAGTTGTAAATAGTTGTATCGTGCTGCTGAGCTTAGAGATGGCAAGTTTCAATGGCTTGCCTGCCTAGACTAATCCTGTCCGCGACTTGGCAGGTATCGAGGGTAGAACATGGATTTCGCGCAAGAGCAGAGGAAGCCCACCAAGCATCTGGTTGGCATCTCCTTCGTCATTCTTCTGCATGTGGTGATTGTTTATGCGCTGGTGAATGGTCTCGCCCGCAAAGTGGTCGAAGTAATCAAGCAAAAGACCGAGGTCAATATCGTCGAGGAGATCAAGCCGCCTCCGCCGCCCGAGCCGCCCAAGTTCGAGCCGCCGAAGATGGATGCGCCGCCTCCGCCGACATTCATTCCGCCGCCTGAAGTTCAGGTGACGCCACCGCCGCAAACCCAGAATGTTATCCAGGTACCGACAACGTCGGTTCGTCCGACCGAGCCTGTGGTCATTCGTCCGCCGGTTCAGGCAGAGCCTGCGCCAGCGCCAGCGCCTGCGCCAACCATCAGCGCTTCTTGTAATAACGCCGGTGATGTGGGCGACTCGATGCGCGACAAATTCTCGGCTCTGGCGGACAAGGAAGGTATCTCCACTGGTAAGCTCAACGCCCTGGTGACCTTGGGTGCGGGTGGTGAAGTCAAGGAAGTGGCTATTCGTAGCGCCTCCAATCCGGGTCTGGCAACCTTGGCCAAGCGTGCCTTGGGTACACTCAAGTGCAAGGGTGTCGGTCGCGAAGTGGCAATTCCTTATGAAGTGACATTCAAGCTGGATGATTAAGACGCTAGTCTTGGCCGGCCAGTTGGTCGTGTGCCGTCCACAAGGCGGCATGCAAAATGTAGTGTTTAGTTTCAACGACTCTGTCGAATCAACCTAGCTAAGGAGCTGGAAGGATCATGTCTGTAGCAAATCGTTTGTCCGCACTCTTTGCGGCAGTAGCTCTTGTTGCGGCACCCGCGGCAACGATCATCGCATCGCAAGTTGCCCATGCTGAAGACACTCCGGCTGCCGCTGCTCCTGCTGCAGCGCCTGCCGCTGCACCAGCCCCTGCAGCCGCGCCGGCTGAAGCCGCTGCCCCGGCAGCGCCTGCCGAAGCCGCTGCTGCACCTGCCGGTGCTGCCGTGGAGAACCCATACGGCCTCGAAGCCCTGTGGCGTGGCGGTGACTTCATTGCACGTGGCGTGCTGATCATCCTGATCATCATGTCGATGGGTAGCTGGTACATCCTGGTGACCAAGCTGTTCGAACAAAGCAAGCTGATGCGTCAAGCCAAGGCTGCCCGTGAAAACTTCTGGGGTGCCGGTTCGGTCAAGGCTGGTCTGAGCACGCTGGACGAAGGCAGTGCCTTCCGCTTTATCGCCGAGCAAGGCGTCAATGCCAGCGAACACCACGAAGGTGCGCTGCTGGAGCAGATCGACCGTAACACCTGGGTGACCATGTCGATCCAGCGTGCCATGGAAAACGTGCAAAACCGCCTGCAAGACGGTCTGGCCTTCCTGGCTACCGTGGGTTCGACCTCGCCGTTCGTGGGTCTGTTCGGTACCGTTTGGGGTATTTACCACGCGCTGACCGCCATCGGTGTTGCCGGCCAGGCTTCGATCGACAAGGTTGCCGGTCCTGTGGGTGAAGCGCTGATCATGACCGCTATCGGTCTGGCTGTAGCTGTGCCTGCCGTGCTGGGCTACAACTGGCT
>NZ_JAYRLZ010000440.1:0-1985 GCF_041904975.1 Chitinimonas sp.
TGTCGGCTTCGGTTGGTACCCCCCGCGGGGGCCGCGCATCGCCGGTAGCCAGGTGGAGTTGCGCATACATGCCGGGCCGTAATCGCCCCTTGGGGTTCGGCAATTCCACCCGCAGCCGCAGCGTGCGGCTGTTGGCATTGGCCTCGGGCAGCAGTGCGGCGACCTTGCCAGCAAAAACCTCGCCCGGGAAAGCGGCGAAGCGGGCTTCGGCCGCCAAGCCAATCAACAGCAGACCGGCCTGGGCTTCCGGCACGGCTGCTTCCAGCCAGACCGTGCTCACGCCGTTGATTCTGGCCAGCGTCTGACCGGCCGCCAGCGTCATGCCGACCCGCACGTCCAGCGCTTGAATTGCGCCACCGATGGGGGCGGTGATGGTGGTGACAGCATGCACTTGGCCGCTCTTTTCGATCTGGGTAATCAGCCCCTCTGGCATGCCAGTCAAACGCAGACGCTCGCGGGCCGCATCGCGCAACCCTGCATCACCTTGGCGCAACAGGGCCAGGAACTCGGTCTGCGCTGCCGCCCATTCGGGCACCAGCACATCGGCCAACGGCGCACCGGCTGCGATCACATCGCCCGGCGCGCGGCCGTAGACGCGTTCAACGAAACCGCCCGCGCGGGCCTGCACCACGGCCACGTCGCGCTCGTTGTAGGCGACGGTAGCCGCTACGTCGAGCGCCTGCCCCAAGGCGAGCTGCTCGACCTTGGCTAGGCGGAGGCCGAGGTTTTGGCGGACGCCGGCATCAACCTTAATGCCGGCCCTGTCGCCACCACCTTGGTCGGCGTACTTGGGCACCAGCTGCATGTCCATGAAGGGCGATTTGCCGGGCTGGTCGAAATGCTGAGCCGGCACCATCGGATCGTACCAATAGAGGGGTTTGCGCTCGGCGTTTGCCACGGGTGTGGCGGGTGCCATCGCTTGCGGTTTGGCATTGTGTCGGGCCCAGCCATAGCCACCCAGGCCACTGGCAACGGCCAAAGTCACAGTGGCAAGGCCGAATTGCAGGGTTTGCTTGTTCATTGCTGGTCCTCCCCAAAGGCAAAGTGCAGCCGGGCCGCCAGTTGGGCACGCTGGCTTTCCAGATCGATCTGTCTGAGCCGGGTTTCAGTTAACTCGCGGCGGGCGACGATCACCTCGGTCAAGGCCACCTTGCTGGTGCGGTAGCCGTCCATCTGCAGCTCGGCCTTCTGCTGGGCCAGCGGGATAATTTCCTTGGCCTGGCGATCCGCTGCGCGGTCAAGCCGGGCGTACTCAGCCAAGTCGGCTTCGAGTGTTTGCCGATGCTCGCGCAGCATGGCCTCGCGTTCGGCGTCGATGCGCGCCAGTTCTGCCTGCTTGGCGGCGATCTGCGGGCTTTGCCGGGTGGATTGGAAGATGGGCAGGTCGAAGCTGAACTGCACCGACACCATGTCGCCATACTGCGGAGCGCGGTGCTGGTAGGCGAATTCCACGCCCCAATCGGGACGGCGGCCGGCTTCGGCTTCCTTGACCTCGGCGCGGGCCATGGCGGCCATCGGGCTGAACACCGCCAGTTCGGGATGCAGGTCGAGACGGTGTTGCAGATGCGTGCCGTCGATGGGGTAGGACGGTGGCTCGCCCAGTAGTGGCTCGTCGCCAGCTGCACCCAGCCAGCGCCGCAGGGCGGACTTGCTTATCGCCAGATCACGGGCCAATTCGTCACGGCGCTCGGCCAACATCACAGCCTCCTGGCGCGGTGCAATGGCATCGGCCGCCGTGCCTCTGCCACCAGCGACTTGGGCACGCACCGCTTCTGCCAGCAAGCGGTTCTGCTGGTCGAGTTCGTCGAATAGAGCCTGCTTGCGTTCAAGGTGGTAGCGGTTCAGCCAGGCCAGCGCGGTCTCGCGCCGGATGGTGAGTTGCACCAGCTTGCGCTCTGCTTCAACACGTGCGATGGCGGCATCGGCCACCTCTTCGCGTGCCTGGCGCTTGGCGGCATTCGGCACCTCCTGCATCACGCCGATTT
>NZ_JAYRLZ010000140.1:0-11040 GCF_041904975.1 Chitinimonas sp.
CTCAGGCCGCCCTCGCCTGCCTGGTCGACTCGGTACATGGCGACGCCGCACTGGAAGGCTTTGCAGCCAAGTGGCAGGGCGAAGCACTGGTGATGGACAAATGGCTAGCCCTGCAGGCCGGCTCGCAACGGCTCGGCACACCGGCTCGCATCCAGCAGCTGATGGCCCACCCCTGCTTCGCCATTACCAACCCTAACAAGGTGCGCTCCCTGGTCGGCACCTTCTTGCATACCAATCTGGCCGGCTTTCACCAGGCCGACGGCAGTGGCTATGCCTTTGCCGCCGACACGATCCTGGCCGTGGATCGCCTCAACCCGCAGACCGCAGCGCGGCTGGCTGGCGCGTTCAACCGCTGGAAGAAGCTGGAACCGGCACGCCGGCAGCTGATGCACAATGCACTGGAGCGCATTGCAGCTGCGCCGAATCTGTCGCGCGATGTGTATGAAATCATCGCGAAAAACCTGCGCTGAATAAGTACCGAATGCATTGAATCATCAAGCAGCATGGCCTCCGTGGCGGCGGAGGCCATGTT
Organism: Chitinimonas sp.; assembly: GCF_041904975.1. Classification (NCBI taxonomy): domain Bacteria; kingdom Pseudomonadati; phylum Pseudomonadota; class Betaproteobacteria; order Neisseriales; family Chitinibacteraceae; genus Chitinimonas; species Chitinimonas sp. Next base: position 533 of record NZ_JAYRLZ010000140.1, read on the forward strand.
TTTTGTGCATGGGCTGATTTGAGTCGCGCATGCTTCTCAGCTGCGGCAAGCTTGAGCAGTCGCAAAAGCCGCACAGGCAGCCTGTGCTGGCGGTCTATTGTGGCGGTCCGCCTTGCCCTGCAGAGTGGCGATAGGCTAATGTTGCAAGGACCTCCAATCGTCTCTCAACTCAAGAAGAGTGGCCATGCACCCTCCCATACTGCTGGTGGAAGACAATCCCGACGATGAAGCCCTGACCATCCGGGCCTTCGGCAAGAACAGCATCCAGAATCCGATTGTGGTGGCACGCGATGGCCAGGAGGCGCTGGACTACCTCTACGGCACCGGCCAGTACGGCAATCGCGATATGAGCGAGCACCCGGTGCTTATCCTGCTCGACATCAAACTCCCCAAGCTCAATGGCATCGAGGTACTGCGGCAAATCCGCAGCCATGAACAAACCCGCCTGATCCCGGTCGTGGTGCTGACTACTTCCAAGGAAGAGGACGACCTGGTCAAGAGCTACAGCCTTGGAGCCAATAGCTATATCCGCAAGCCAGTCGACTTCATGCAATTCATGGAAGTGGTGAAACAGGTCGGCATTTACTGGTTGATGCTGAACGAACCCGTGCAGTCCTGATATTGCGATGAGCGAAACCGGGCCGATCACTGCCGAATCCCTACGCGTCCTGGTGGTAGACGATTCCGAAGATGATGCGCTATTGAACGTGCTCGCCCTGCGCCGTCAGGGCTATCAGGTCGACTATCAACGCGTCGACTTGCCCGAGACCATGCGCGAGGCACTGGCGGATGATCGCTGGGATCTGGTGCTGTCTGATTACTCCATGCCGCAGTTCTCGGCGCATGAAGCGCTCAAGGTATTCCAGGAGCGCAATCTGGTCATACCCTTTATCGTCGTCACCGGCACCATCGGCGAAGAGTCCGCCGTCGCCATGATGAAGGCGGGCGTCAATGATTTTGTTCTGAAAACCCATCTGAAACGGCTCGCCAGTGTGGTGGAGCGCGAGCTGCGCGAAACCAGCAATCGGCGCGCCAAGCGCAATGCCGAGCTGGCCCTGCGCGAAAGTCAGGAGCGCTACGAGCTGGCGCTGCGCGGCGCCAACGATGGCGTGTGGGACTGGAATATCCGCGAGGATCACATCTATTTTTCGCCGCGCTGGAAAGGCATGCTGGGCTTTGGCGAAGAGGAAATGAACGACCCGCTGCCGGAAATCTGGCTCAGCATGGCGCACCCGGACGAATACGAAGCCCTGCGCGCCAAGCTGTCGCAGCATCTGCGCCACGAATCCCCCCACTTTGAAGCCGAACATCGCCTGCGCCACAAGGATGGCAGCTGGCGCTGGGTATTGACCCGCGGCATGGCCCTGTTCGACTCCGCCACCGGCCTTGCCTACCGGATGGCCGGTTCGCTCACCGATATCACCGAGCGCAAGCGCGCCGAAGAGCAGATGCTGTATGACGCACTGCATGACAGCCTTACCGGTCTTGCCAATCGCGCCATGTTTACCGACTTCCTCGGCTTTGCCCTGGGCCATGCCGGGCGCGATGGCGGCTATCTGTGCGCAGTGCTCTGCCTGAATCTGGAACGGTTTCGCTATATCAACGACAGCTTCGGCCACGCCACTGGCGATCGCATCTTGCGCGTCACCGCAGAGCGGCTCACCCAGGTGCAGCGTGCCGGCGATGTGGTAGCCCGCTTTGGCGGCGATGAATTCGCCATCCTGCTCGATGACATCAGCGCGCCCGAGCAAGCCATCGCATTCACCGAAATGGTGCTGGTGGAACTGGCCAAGCCGATCGATATCGAGGGACATGAAGTCTATCCCGGCGCCCGGGTCGGCATTGCCCTGTCATCGGGCCGCTATAGCCATCCGGAAGAAATGATCCGCGATGCCGATACCGCCATGCACCGGGCCAAGCAACGCGGGCGAGCACGTTACGAGATTTTCGACCGTGCCATGCAGGGCACCATGTTGCGTGCCCTGAAAATGGAACAGGAAATGCGCCGCGCGCTGGAAGCGCGCGAATTCATTCCGTTTTACCAGCCGATTGTCGACCTCGGTACCGGCCATATCGCCGCCTTCGAGGCCCTGGTGCGCTGGCGTAAAGGCGATGGCAGCCTGGTCAGCCCGGCCGAATTCATTCCACTGGCCGAAGAAATCAGCCTGATCAATGGCATAGGCCGCCTGATGCTTGAAGAGTCGGCCAAGCAGATCGCCGCCTGGCAGCAGCTGTTTCCCGAGACCTTTTTGCGCGTCAGCGTCAATTTGTCAGGCAAGCAGTTCAATCAGCCCGACCTGATCGAGCAGATCGACCGTGCGGTCGCCAATGCCGGCATCGACCCGAGCCGGCTGGAAATGGAGATCACCGAGAGCATCCTGATGGACAATACCGAGGCCACCGTCGGCATGCTGGAGGCGATCCGTGCACGCGGCATGCCCATCCTGATGGACGATTTCGGCACCGGCTATTCATCGCTGAGCTATCTGCACCGCTTCCCGTCCGACGTACTGAAAATCGACGGCTCCTTTGTGCGGCGCATCGTCGAAGATCGCGGCAGCCGCGAGATCGTGCGCGCCATTGCCCTGCTGGCACGCAACTTGGGCATGAGCGTGGTGGCCGAAGGCGTGGAAACGGCCGAGCAGTTGCAGGCGCTGCGTGATATGGCCTGCGACTTCGCCCAGGGCTACTACTTCGCCAAGCCACTGCCGGCCGAGGTGGCGACCAAGCTGATCAGCGAGAAGCCCTGCTGGTAGGCCGCGCGGCACGCTTCCCGGCAGCGATGGTTCAAACCTGGCCGAGGAACCAGTTCACGATATAGAAATGGTCCTCGAACAACTGCTCTTCCATGCGGTTGAATTCAAACAGCGGCACCCACTTGGCGCGATCGGCATCATCGTCGCCACGTACCTTGGGCAGGCCATCGCTGGTCGGCGCCAGTTCGATCAGAAACGCATGGGTAATGGTGCGACCACGCAAGGAGCGCTGTGGATGGTCGAACACGCGACTGGCGCGCATGGAACCGGCCAGCACCGGCGCCGGTACTTTCAGCCGGGTTTCTTCCTTCAGTTCGCGTATCACCGCATCGCGTATGCGCTCATCAGGGTTTACAAAGCCGCCCGGTAGCGACCAAAGGCCCTTGCCGGGCTGGGAGCGGCGACGCACCAGCAGCACATGGCCGGAATGAATCACCACCGCATCCACCGTGACAAAGGTGGGTGGATACGGCGCCGCCGCCCAGCTTTGCCGGTAGCGCTTCACAAACAGATATTCATCCTGCAGCTTGGCAAAGATCGCACCAGCGCGAAATGCCAACAGCCAGTCAAACACCGGCGCCGGCAGCAAGGCCGCACAAGCGGGCCAATCGCCGTCACGATCCGGATCGAAAAACGCATGGCGGATGCGCGAGGCGTGCACATCGGGCAGTTCCGGTGCTTCGATGCGCGACCATTGTGGAAACAGTTCCAGATACTCGGCATTGCCGCGCCGTGCGCCGCCGATCGCCAGCGCGCCATCGGCGTGGCGCGCGCCACGCGGCGGGCCGACGATGCCGATGCGGAACTGCGCCTGCCGGCTGCCGACATCGGAGTTATCCACCGCAATCACCCTATCCACCAGATTCTGTACCTCGGTCAGCCATTGCTGATCGTTGTACATGCGGTCGGAAATCCCCACCACGAACACCCGCGATTGCTCGGCCTCGCTCAGCGCCAGCCGGATCATCTGCTCGCGGTCCTCCACCGTGAATGGATGCATGGGATTGCGTGCCTGCCGCGCCGAACCGCACAGCACGATCACCTTGTCGGCACGCTGCAAGGCATGCTGCAGGGTCCACAGATGGCCATTGTGAAAAGGCTGGAAACGACCGATGAAGATCAGGTAATCAAATTCACGCATAGGCTTGAAAAAACAGGTAACAGGAAGGCTGCGCGCCGACAGGGCTCAAGTCCGACCATAATTGGGCGCGCCAGCCGCGAGTATGCCTTGCGCGAACGCCGCTTGCCGAAAATGCTGTTACGCATTGCAAGCAGCTGCCTTGAATCAGCATTACGCCGAGCTGGCTGCAACCGGTCGATGGCACGGGCCCGGCACCGGCCTTCCCCATTGCCCGTCTCCACATCTGACTGCGCTTGCCGGCTCATCCATATCGAGGATTGGTCCACGCCAGTTCCTGCATTGCTGCGCATCAACGCTGGCAATCACACTGCATCGGGCCGATGGGACTGGAGCAATTCAAGCGCCAGGGCAAAGTCGTATTGCTCGATGGCCCGCGCCAGCCGCGCATAAACCTCGCCCGGCAGCTGCTTGCAGAACAAGTCTTGCTGCGCGGCAAAGTAATCGGCAGCCTCGCCATCGCAATCGTGCAGATAGCTCGACAACTGCTGCACGGCGGCATGCCAGGCAGCGGGGTCTTGCGCATGCGGACCACAATTGTGGGCAAGCGGCAGCGGATTACTCGCCACGGCGCGCACAAGCGCATCGACGCTACCGATCAAGGCCGCATACGCCTCGCCGCGCAGTACGCCTGCCGCGCAGCGATGCTCGGCCTCGCTTGCCGACTGGTAAACCTGATCGGCGCCCAGGGTGCCTGCGACGCCCTTGAGCGTATGCAAAAACGCCGCCATGGCCTGGCGATCGCCTTGCTCTGCATATTGCTGCAGCGATGCAGGCGCATCGGCATAGCGTTCGGCAAAGCGGCGCAGCAGGCTGTGATAGCGCTCGGAATTGCCGCCAGTGCGGCGTAAACCCTCGGCGGTATCGAGCCCCGCACACAGCGGCATGGCAGCACCCGCTTGTGACGCCTGCGGCAGGCTGGCCGGCCCGGCAGGGTGAGGCCTGGTGTACCAGCGGGCCAGGGTGCCGATAAACGCATCCGGATCGATGGGCTTGGTGACATGGTCATTCATGCCTGCCTCGATGCAGCGCTGACGCTCTTCCTGCATGGCATGGGCGGTCATGGCAATAATGGGCAGGGTGTCCCAGCGCTGATCGACGCGCAGCCTGCGGCTTGCCTCCAGCCCATCCATGATGGGCATCTGCATATCCATCAGTACGGCATCAAACTGCCCGGCCTCAGCCGCATTCAGCTTGGCCAGCGCTTCCTGGCCATTGTTGGCGAGTACCACACTGGCGCCGGCATCGCGCAGCAGCTCCTCGGCAATCTGTTGGTTGATCTCGTTATCTTCGGCCAGCAATACGCGCATACCGGCCAACGCTTGCGCACCTTGCCCACTCGCACTCGCAGCCTTGGCCACCGGCATACCGGCCAGGCCCACCAGGGCATCGACCAGCATCGACTGCGTCACCGGCTTGGCGAGGAAGGCGTCCGGGTTTACATCGCGCAAATCGGCACGCAATTCATCCTGCCCGAAGGCACTGACCATGACCAAGGGTGGCAGTGCCTCTCCCATGGACTGCCGCAGCCGCTGCACCAGCTCGGCGCCGTTCATGGCCGGCATGTGCCAGTCGATCAGCAGCAACCGGTAGTCGCGCTGCTTGACCGCTGCCAAGGCGTCCATACCCGAGCCGACACTGTCTGCCTCGATGCCGATCACCGTCAGCATGCCCTTGAGCACTTCGCGTGCGGCGGCATGGTCATCGACCACCAGGGCGCGCACCGACTTCCAGTCGGCCGGCAAGCGCGCCTGCGCTGGCAGGGCATCCGCCACGCCGAACTCGGCGGTGAAGCGAAATTCCGATCCACGCCCTGCTTCGCTTGCGACAGTCATTTCACCGTGCATTGCCTCGACGATGCGCTTGCTGATGGTCAGACCCAGGCCCGTTCCGCCATATTTGCGGGTGGTCGAGCCATCGGCCTGGGTGAAGGGCTGGAACAGCCTGGCTCGCTGCGCCTCGGTCATACCGATGCCGCTATCGCGCACGCGAAATTGCAAGGTCACCCTGTCGCCCTGCCTCGCCAGTACGCTCACCGCGACGTCGATCTCGCCGCGCTCGGTGAACTTCACCGCATTGTTGACCAGGTTGATAAGCACCTGCCCAAGCCGCAGCGGATCGCCAAGCAGGGACGGTGGTACATCGGGTGCGGCATGCAGCAGGTATTCCAGCCCCTTGTCCTGCGCCCGTCCGACCGTGACAGTCGACACCTTGGCAAACACCTCATCGAGCTGGAAAGCCACATTCTCCAGCTCCATCTTGCCGGCCTCGACTTTGGAGAAGTCGAGTATGTCATTGATGATGCGCAGCAAGGAGGTGGCCGCGCCATGCACCTTGTCGATATAGTCGCGCTGCTTTTGATCGAGCCCGGTTTTCAGCGCCAGATAGGACATGCCGATGATGGCATTCATCGGCGTGCGGATTTCGTGGCTCATATTGGCGAGGAATTCGCCCTTGGCCCGAGTCGCAGCTTCGGCGCGCTCTTTGGCCAGCCACAGCTCGTCTTCGGCCAGATCGCGGCTCTCGTTCAACAGTACGATCCACCAGGTGGCGATGCTGGACAGCACGGCCAGACCGAAAAACACCCGCAACACGTAGGCATGCAGCAAGGCCTGCGCCGGCTCCCCCGCCAACTTGCCAGCAGCCGGCAGGGTGACCCATAGCGCAGCAGCCGTAAGCAACAGCATGACGGTCCAGATCATGACAAATGCGGACACCCGGAGCACGGTGCGTCGCCCGACCTCGCGCCGGAGCAGGAAGGCCAGCAAGGCACCGACAGCATCCTGGTAACGGCTGCGCAGTGATCGCTGTTGCGGCTTGCACTGATCCTTGCAGTTGTGCTCCAGCGTGCAGCACAGCGAGCAGATGGTGGCTTGGTGAAACGGGCACCAGGTCGAATCGTGCTCGACATAGTGCTGGCTGCACACACCGCACTCCACCGGGGTTTGCGAATGCAGGCGATAGAAAGCCGGCCGGGCGATGTAATACTTGCCCTTGGTATACCAGGCGATCATGGGGGACAGCACAAAGGCAATCAGTGCGGCCACCAGCCAGGAGTAGGCCTGGGCATAGCTGCCCAATACGCCACTGAAAGCGACCACCGAGGCGATCGAGGCAAGGCTCATGCTCAGCACGCCGACCGGATTGAAGTTATACAGGTGCGCCCGCTTGAATTCGACGATGGGCGGACTGAGCCCCAAGGGTTTGTTTACCGCCAGATCAGCCACTACGGCACAGATCCAGGCCACGGCGATATTGGAGTACAGGCCCAGTACATTGTTGACGGCTTCGAACAGGTCCAGCTCCATCAGCAATAAGGCGATGATGCTGTTGAACACCAGCCAGACCACCCGCCCCGGATGCGAATGGGTTACCCGCGAGAAAAAATTCGACCAGGACAGCGAGCCGGAATAGGCATTGGTGATATTGACCTTCATTTCCGACACCACCACGAACAGGGTGGTGAGCAGCAAGGCCGTACCCGGATGAGCCACTACATAGCCATAGGCAGTATTGAAGATCTGCACCGGCTCTTTGGCATCGGCCACCGCCATGCCGCCCATGACCGCCAGCGCTGCCAGCATGGCACCGCCCAGTTGTTTGAGGTAGGCAATCGCGATCCAGCCGGGACCACCGCTCAGCATATTGAACCACCAGCTCATCCGGTTTTCGCGGGTGCTCTGCGGCATGAAGCGCAAGTAGTCGACCTGCTCGCCGATCTGGGCAATCAATGAAAAAGCGATTCCGGCGGCAATGCCGAAGTGATACCAATCAAATCCGCCATGGCCGGAAACCTGGCCCTTGACGCCGGACATGGCCGACAGGGCGGCAGGCTCCTTCAGCAATACCGCCAGAAACGGCATAGCCAACAGCACCAGCCACAGCGGCTGTGTCCAGCGGTGGAAGCGATTGATGGCGGTGACGCCATAGAACACGATGGGTACCACCACCACCGCGCAGATGATGTAGGCCAGCCACAGCGGCATGCCAAAATACAGCTTGAGCGCCTGCGCCATGATGGCCGATTCGAACGCCAGAAAGATAAAGCAGAACGAGGCGTAGATCAGCGAGGTGAAGGTGGAGCCCACATAACCGAAGCCGGCCGCACGGGTCAGCAAATCCATATCGATGTTATGGCGGGTCGCGTACTGGCAGATGGGCAGGCTGACGGCAAACAGCACGATGGCGGTAAACAGCAGCGCCCACATGGCATTACCAAAACCGAAGTCCAGCAGCAGCAAGGCGCCGATGGCTTCATAGGACAGTGCCGAATTGGTGCCGACCATGGTCATGCCCAGCGTGGCCGGCGACCATTTGCGAAAACTCTGTGGCGAGTAGCGCAAGGCATAGTCTTCGATCGACTCGTTCGCCACCCACTGGTTGTATTGACGCCGGTTCTTCTCGACGCCTAGCGATTGCATGGTCATCCTGGCTCGCCTGCGCAACAAGCGCGCCCTGGGCAAGATGCCACGGCGTCGCCCGAAAAATCACGATGGCTTGATTCTAGACAGCCGCGCAAGCAATTGCGGCCGTAGATGCCGGGCCAACAGGATGAATGCCGGTACGATGCAACCCTGTCGCCGGCGGGCGGATCCTTGGCTGTAACGGCAAAAGAAAAAGGGCAGTGAAGCCTGCCCTTTTGTCATCGACCTTATGCCGGCACCGCCACCGGCTGCGGTGCAGAAGCTTGCCGCATCTGCGCTTCACTGAAGGCCAGCATGCGCTCGATCGGCAGGCGGGCGGCAGACATCTGCTCGGCGCTGAGATAATCAATACGCGTCCCCTCGCCCGCTTGCGCGCGCTTGACCATGTCGATGGTGTTCATCCGCATATAGGGGCACTGGTTGCACTGGCAACCGGCATAGATGGGGGCCTGCACAATCTTCAAGTCAGGCCGGGCGAGGCCCATGTTGTAAAGAATGCCCTCTTCGGTCGCAACGAAAATGGTCGCATCGGGTTCGCCATTGAAAGCCTTCACCCAGTTGAGCATGCCACTGGTGGAGCCGACATAGTCGGCGCGTTTCAGTACCGGCAGCGGGCTTTCCGGATGGGCGATCAGGTATTTCGGCCCTTCCACGGCTGCCATCCCGGCGTTCAGGGCAGTCTCGTTGAACTTGTCGTGCACCTCGCACACCGCCGACCACAGCGGCATATCGTAGCCATATTGGTAGTTCAGGTAGGCGCCCATATTACGGTCAGGCGAGAAGATCACCTTTTTACCCTCGGCATACAGGTGGGCAATGATGTCGTCGACATTGCGGCTGGTCACGATCCAGTCGCTCAAGGCCTTATGCTCGGCCGAGCTGTTGATGTAGGACACATGCACATGATCAGCATGCTTTTCACGCCAGGCCTTCAGGCGCTTGACATCGGTCTGGGTGACCAGCGAGCAGGTGGAATTGGCATCAGGCAGGATCACCTCGGCCTGTGGATTCAGGATCTTGGCGGTTTCGGCCATGAAACGCACACCGGCAAACACGATAATATCGGCCTGGGCATCGCGGGCAAACAGCGAGAGTTCGAGGGAGTCGCCGACTTTGTCGGCCATTTGCTGAATTTCTGGCGCGGTGTAGTAATGCGCCAGCGTAATGACACGCTTGGACATGAAAATTCCTTCCATGTAGGCACCGTCTCTCCGACGGCAAACTGGGCCCGTTTTACGGGCGGTACGCTTGTTTGCTGCCTGCGGAATCCCCGCAGTACCACTGCAGCCTTGTCACCATATCAAAAAACTGCCGCCCGGGCTAGGCAGCAGGCATGACTGATGCCGGACAAGTGCTTGTTCGACATCAGGAATCCGGCCGGGCATGCAGCACAAGCACCCGGCCGGACCCGCTTCGCCCACGTTTCAATGCGCGACCGACACCGCTTCGCCGCGCATGCTCAGCGAGCGCACTTCGCTGAGCTTGGCCAGTTGCGCCACCAGAGAGAACGCCAGCCGATCGCTTTCCACCTCCATGCATACCTGCAAGCAGGACTGGTCGTCCGGCAAATGCGCGTCGAAACGCTTCACCGCATAGCCGCGATGGCGGACCACCCGCAACAGGCGCTCCAGCGCGCCGACCTGGTTTTCGAGACTGAGAGTGAGTTGCTTGCGCATGATGGTTTCCTGAGTGAAGGATGTCTGAAGCCAAAAACACAAAGCCCCCGGTCTCTCGACTCGGGGGCTTTGTAAGGATCTTTGCAGTGGGCTATCTAGTTCTAACCCTGCCGCGCAGCCAACATCGCGCCCCGAGACGGTTTCATCTCGGTGCGTTTGGTAATGGTAGTCAGGGCAATGTGGCGGAGCATGGATGTGTTGCAATGCAATAAATTTTGCGACAGGCACTAATGTAACTGCTGCACTCCCGCCTTGGCAAGCAAGACCGACAGGCCATCGCAATCGGCTCGGGCTATCTCGTTTGCCGGGCAGGTAGCCGCGGTCAGACGCATGCTGCAGCTTCAAAGCAAGATGCCAGCGAGATCGCAAGCATTCGATCGCTCAACCATAGAAAGGCCAGCTAACGGCGGACCGAAGCTGGAGTAACTCTTCCGGTTGCACGATGCACGCCAAGGCTGGGCAGGCACCCGGGCTGTTGCTTGTCAACCTGCCGGAAGCGTCAGGCTGATGCTGG
>NZ_JAYRLZ010000441.1:0-1964 GCF_041904975.1 Chitinimonas sp.
TGGGTAGCAATCTATTCATGGCCGGCAGTATATCGGCGATGCCGCACTTGGCGCGCGCCACCGCCACGGCGACAATGCGACGATGTGCCTGATCGCCTTCGCCTGGAACCCGGGCAGCCCGGAACCTCTGCTGGTCATTGCCAATCGCGACGAACACTATGCGCGGCCGACCGCCGCGCTCGGCTGGTGGGACGACGGCCAGATACTGGCCGGCCGCGATCTGCAAGCCGGCGGCAGCTGGATGGGCCTGAGCCGCAGCGGTCGCTTTGCCGCGCTGACCAACTACCGCGACCCGAGCCGCCATCAGCCCGATGCCCGCTCGCGCGGCGCGCTGGTGGTGGACTTTCTGCGCGGCGATGGCAGCGCCAGCGACTACATTCGCCGGCTGCGCGGCGAAGCCGCCGCGTACAACGATTTCAACCTGCTGCTATTCGATGGCGCAAAGCTGCTCGGCTACGAAAGCCGCGCCGATCGCTGCCTGCGCTTTGGCCGCGGCGCCCATGCGGTGTCGAATGCCTGTTTCGACACCCCGTGGCCCAAGGTGGAAAGGCTGAAGGCAGGCCTGGCGGCAGCAGGCGCCCTTGACGACGATCTGCAGGCGCTGCTTCGTGACCGCAGCTTGGCGCCAGATGCGCAGCTGCCACACACCGGTGTGCCGCTGGAATGGGAGCGGGCCCTGTCGGCCATATTCATCCGCACGCCGACCTATGGCACGCGCAGCAGCGCCATCGTGCGCCTTGGCCGGAATCAGGCGCGCTTTCGCGAGTGGACGTTCGACCACGGCGAGCCGGCCGGCCAATCCGAATTCAATTTTCCACTATCCTGACAGCCATGAGCCACGATCACCCGCACGACCATCATCACCACCATCATCATGCCGCCAGCCAGCGCCGCTTGATATTGGCCCTGGTGCTCACCGCCGGCTATGCCGTGGTGGAAGCAGGCGGCGGGCTGTGGTCCGGTTCGCTGGCCCTGCTGTCCGACGCCGGCCATATGGTCACCGATGCTGCTGCGCTCGGTCTGGCACTATTTGCCCAGCTGATCGCCCGGCGGCCGGCTTCGGCGCGCAATTCCTACGGCTATGCCCGCGCCGAAATCCTTGGCGCCCTGGTCAATAGCCTGTTCATGCTGGCGATGGTGGGCTGGATTGCCTTTGAGGCGATCGGTCGCCTCGTGCATCCGCAGCCGGTCAATGGCGTGGGAGTGATGGGCATTGCGGCTATAGGTCTTGCCATCAATATGCTGTGTGCCTGGATTCTGGCCGGCGACAGCCACAATATGAACTCGCGTGCCGCGCTGATGCATGTGCTGGGCGATCTGCTCGGCTCGGTGGCGGCCATTGTTGCCGGCCTGGTCATCTGGCTGACCGGTTGGGCGCCGATTGACCCGATTTTGTCGCTGCTGGTGGTGCTGTTGATCCTGCGTTCCACCTGGGCGCTGGTGTTGCAGTCCTCGCATATGCTGATGGAGGGCGTACCGGCCCATCTCGACCTTGCCGCCATCGGCAAGGCGCTGGCCGGGCAGAGCGGGGTGGAATCGGTGCACGATCTGCATATCTGGCACCTTGGCTCGCAGCGTATCGCCCTGTCGGCCCATCTGGTCATCGACGACGCCCAGCACTGGCCACGCCTGCTGGCCAGCACGCAGAGCCTGCTGGCCAAGGATTTCGGCATCGACCATGTCACCCTGCAGCCGGCCTGGTCGCTGCATGCACCCAAGGGCAAGGTGATTCCGCTGGCCGCCATACTCGGTGGATCCACCCATGATCACGCGCATGGCGCGCACGATCATGGTCATGGTCATGGTCACCAGCATGATGGGCATGGCCACAGCCATTAAGGGCCATGGCTTGCCGCCGGGTTGATGCAGCAGGATAAAGCTTGAACGTCACGGCAGCGGGGGGGGGCGGGCGAGGCCCCGGGGTGGCCGGGGCCGCCGCGCCCCCCCAGGCCGCCCCAGGGGGG
>NZ_JAYRLZ010000442.1:0-1956 GCF_041904975.1 Chitinimonas sp.
TCGGCGAAACCGGCAGGGCCGCGTCGATTCTTGCGGCCAGGCCGCGTTGTCATTCGCCGACATGGCCCGCCATGCGGCGCTCGTTCCGCCTTGCTTTGCCGCAAATCTCGACCCGGCGCGACCGGCGACAAAACGTCAACAGAGCCTAGCGGCCAAGGCTGGCATTGAGCAGATTCGCCAAACGCACACCGCCCTTGTACAGCTGTTGCGGCACCAGTTCATCGCCTACAGCCAGGTAATCGGCAGCCAGCGTCAGCTTGTCGCTAATCAGCTTGCCACAGGTCCAGCCAGCCAGCTTGCCGTACACCACGGTCTCGCCCAGCTTGTGCGATTCCTTGATCCAGTCGCTAACGCTGCCGGCCGCCCAGTCGCCGGCATGCGACTGGTAGCGGCCATTGAGCGCGTCGGCGAAGTCAGCCTCCTTCAGGCGGCTGGTGCGCATCGCCTTCTTCACCCAGTAGCCATCCCACAAACTGTGCAGATTGTCGTAATAGCCGAATGACTCGAACACCGGGTTGAGCTTGACCTCATTGCCGCCCTGGTCATGGTTGTTCGACGCATGCAAGGGCTGCTGGATATCGCCGACGATATGCACCACATAGCGCAGCGCCTGTAGCTTGATGCCATCGTGGTTGCCGCCATCGGCCAGCATGGCAAGGTGACGGTTGATCGCCGCCGATGCACAGGCGCCGCCCTGGCAGAACGAGGGCTGCGGTGCATCGCACACTTCCAGATCATCGTAATGCCAGCTGCTCGAGCCGGGCTGCTGGTTACTCAGCATGGGCCGGTGATCATCGAGGTAGGTCGCCGCGGTGGCGAGGCCACCCGCCACATCGCTATTGGCGAGTATGCGCCGCAGCTCGATGCGCGCCTTGTCGTTCAGATGGTGTTCGGCGATCCGCGCCACGATGCGATGACCTTCGTCATGCCAGGCAAATGCCGGAACTGTGGCAAACATCACAACCAAGGCCAGACCAGTGGAGTAAAAACTGCCTGCTTTCATATGACCACGCTTCGCAAACAAAGCGCGGGATATTAACCCATGCGAGCGGAAAGCGGCGCGCACCGATATGCCCTAGTCAGCACCGTCATCCGGCATCGCTCCATGCGTAAAGGCAGGCGCAAACATGCAAGAAAAACTGGCACTGAAGCAGGCTTACACCGACTGGACTGCCCACCAGGCCGAGCAGTTTGCAGACCACGATACCGGCATGAAGCAAGCCATCGGCGGTCAATTCGAGGCGTTTGGCATCATCGAGCGCGAAATGCTCAGGTTTTACGGACTGCCCGATGATGGCTATCTGATCGATATCGGCTGCGGCTCGGGCAGACTGGCCCTGCCATTATCCGTCACCCGCGAAGCGCGCTATCTCGGCACCGATCTGGTGGCATTTGCCCGCAATGCCGCGACGCGCGAAGACTGGCGATTTGAAGTGGTCGAGCGGCTGGAAATTCCGGAAGCCGACAACGTCGCCGATGCCATGTGTTTTTTCAGCGTAATGACACATTTGCTGCATGAGCAAAGCTATCTGTATCTCGAGGAAGCAAAGCGGGTAGCCAAGCCCGGTGGCTTTGTGCTGTTTTCCTTTCTGGAATTCGCCATGGACTTTCATTGGGAAGTATTCCGCAACACGGTCAACGATGCCCGCGGCCAGAACCAGCACCCGCTCAATGTGTTTATCTCGCGCGATGCCATTGCCGCCTGGGCGCGCCATCTGGACATGGAGCTGGTCGATATCCGCGATGGCAGCGAGCCCTTCGTACCGCTGCCGCACCCGGTGACACTGGAAGATGGCCGGGTGATGGAAGGCTTCGGCAATCTCGGCCAGTCGATCTGCGTGCTGCGCAAGTGCGGCGGCTGACCAGCCTGCAATGGTCGTGTAGCAAACGCCCGCTAGCCTAGCTGCCGAACCGCCAAGCGTGGTTTGGCAGATAAAACAGGAGACAGGCGTGATA
>NZ_JAYRLZ010000141.1:0-10840 GCF_041904975.1 Chitinimonas sp.
CAGCGCCGCAGATGGCAGCGAGCTGTCCAAGCGCGCCTACTACTCGGTGGGTGGCGGCTTTGTGGTGGACGAACATGCAGTAGAGGGCGGCTTTACCCCGCCGACGGCTGCGGTGTTGACCCATCCATTCAGCTCCGGCGCCGAGCTATTGGCTCTGGCCGAACGTCACGGCAAATCGATCAGCCAGCTGATGCTGGAAAACGAGCTGGCCTGGCGGCCAGAGGCCGAGGTGCGCCGCCAGTTGCTGGACATTTGGGAAGTAATGAAGGCGTGCGTGACGCGTGGCTGCCGTACCGAAGGCATCTTGCCCGGTGGCATGAAGGTAAAGCGGCGCGCGTTCGATTTGCACCGTCAGCTGGCCGGCCGACCGGAAGCCGCATTGCGCGACCCTTTGACCGTGCTCGACTGGGTGAATCTTTACGCCTTGGCAGTCAATGAAGAAAACGCCGGTGGCGGCCGGGTGGTGACGGCGCCCACCAATGGTGCTGCCGGCATCATTCCGGCAGTGCTGCACTACTACGTCAACTTTGTACCGGGCGCCAACGACGACGGCATCGTGCGCTTCCTGTTGACGGCTGGTGCCATCGGCATTCTGTTCAAGACCAATGCCTCGATTTCCGGCGCTGAAGTCGGCTGCCAGGGCGAAGTCGGTTCGGCCTGCTCGATGGCGGCGGGTGCTTTGGCCGAAGTGCTGGGCGGCAAACCGAGCCAGGTGGAAAACGCCGCCGAAATCGGCATGGAACACAATCTGGGCCTGACCTGCGATCCAGTCGGTGGCCTGGTGCAAGTGCCGTGCATCGAGCGCAATGCCATGGCCAGCATCAAGGCGATCAATGCGGCGCGGATGGCGCTGCGCGGCGATGGCACCCACTATATCTCGCTGGACCGGGTGATCCGCACCATGCGCGATACCGGCCGCGATATGCATGTGAAGTACAAGGAAACGGCGCGCGGCGGCCTGGCGATCAATGTGATCGAAGTGCCGGTCAGTGTGGTGGAATGCTGACGGCGCGCTGATCGCCGCGAGCGGCAGTCTGTTCCCTGTTTGGCGCAGACTGTCACTCGCCTGCATCGCGCGAAGTGGCTGCGCCCTAGCATAGCGCCATGACTATCTGGAGAAGCTGCCATGTCGCAATTGATGCTGGATCAACGTAGTGAGCAATCGCTCAAAGACACCGCCCTCTTGGTTTACATCCTGCTGTTGATTTCATTGTTCACCGCCATTCCCACCGGCCTTGTCGGCGCCGTCGTCGCGTATGTCAAGCGGCCGGAGGCGAAGGATAGCTGGCTGGAGAGCCACTTCGATGCGCAGCTGCGCATCTTTATCAAATCACTGGTCGGCTTTGCCCTGGGCATTCTGTTCTGCATCACCATTGTCGGCGTGGTGATCGGTGTTCCCTTGCTGATCATCACCTGGCTGTGGACGGTTTACAGCTGCGCGATCGGTATCCGCAATCTGCATGATCGGCGCGAGACGCAAGCCTGTGGCCGGTCCCGGCGGCGGGCGCTGGCACCGGCCCCAGCCGCGCCGCACGATTATTTGCCGGTATTGATGCCGAACAGTAGCTTGCCCTCGTTATTGCCCACCACCTGCGGCATATGGCCATCCCATTTCTCGATGGCGCGGGCGCGCAAGTCCTGTTCCCGCTTGCGCATTTCCAGATCCTGTTGAACCTGGACGGCGGCGCCGGCCTTGGCAAGGGTCTCTGCGGCGGTTAGTTGTTGCTTGGCCGCCTCTACCTGGACGTCGGCCTCGAATTTCTTGTTGATGGCATCCTGGATGCGGCTGTCGTGATAGCTCATGCCCTCGACAAAGCCGATATTGTCGATGGTCACCCCTTTCGGGCCAAAGAAGGCCTGTGCTTCCTTGAGCGCATTGGCAAATACCTCGTTCTTGTGGCTGCGGCCCCAATCCAGCGTATTGACGCCGAATTGCCGCGCCAGGCTCGCGGCGATAAAGCCACGGATATTGCTGTCGGCAATCTCTTCCAGCTGTTTGCCGGCAAAGTAATAAAGAAAGGCCGCTGCATCGGCTTCGGCCACATGGGCGGTCAAGGTCGCGCCTATGTCGAAGTCGATCGACTCGCTGCTCTCCACCGAAAACGACTGGTTCGCCCGTGCCGTACCGGTGCTCACCGGGCGCGTCCATTCGCGGGTGACCGGGCTGCGGTTGATTTTCACCAGGCGAGCACTGGCCACATCACGATAGTCGCCAAACCAGCAGCTCTGGCATAGGTTGATCAGCTTGTGCGGAATGAAAATGCGCTTGGCCGATACCCGGTTTTTCTCCAGAAATGCCACCGAATTGAGCTTGGACTGGTTGTCCAGCGTATTGCCGTCGAGCGCAATCAGGAATGCGGTTTCCGATGGTCCGACTTCGGCATATTCGTCGACCGCATGGCGGCCGCAGGCAGCAAGTAGCAGGGAAGCGGCCAGGGGAAGCAGTAAATGCTGGGTACGCATGATGATGATCTTTGCAGTAGTTAGCGGGAGCGGCGCAGCCAGATCGCAGCAAGCAGGGCAATGACGCCAAGCCAGATGCTGATTTCGAGCCATTGCGGGCCGTGCCCCAGATAGCTGGCCAGCACGCTGGCCTTGTCGCTATTGGCCATCTGTCCGACAAGGGCGGGATTGGTGGCCAGGTAGGCAGGCGGCACCAGCAAGCCATCGAGGGCTAGGCCAGCGACAGCACTGGCTATGCTGAGCGCGATACGGGTCTTGATGTTCACGGCAGAGTTCTCCAAAAAGGCCACCGGGCGGCCTGCTTGCATTACAACCCCGGCGCGGCAAAGGCCTTGTCAAGAATGGGGTGGCTGGCGCTAAGAAGTTGTTAAGAAGCGGCTTTGTGGCGAGCTGCTTGCCGATCCACCCATGCGGCGGCCATGCCTTGCCGCGGCTGGCGTCAGCTTGCTGATTTGGCGATACTGCCGGGCCCGAATTGCGATCAGGACCGAACCGATGCGCCATCTGCCCAGCCTCGTCTCTCTGCTGTTGCTGAATGCGGCTTTTGCCGCAGCCCCGACTACGCCGTCAGAAGTGGTGGCGGCATTTCACGCAGCCATGGCTGCCGGCCAGGCGGCCGAGGTGGAAAAGCTGCTGCTGCCCGAGGTGCAGGTGTATGAGTTCGGGCATGTCGAACGCAACCGTGCCGAATATGTGGCCAAGCATCTGCCGGAAGACCTGGCGCAGGCCAGGACCAGCAGCACCCGTGTGCTGCAACAGCAGGTGCTGCCCGGCGCTGATCTGGTGCTGGTCAGCAGCGAGACCGAAACGCTCGTCGGCCAGGCGCCCACCATGGTGCGCCATGCCGGTACCGAAACCCTGGTGCTGCGGCGCGACGAAGCGGGGCAATGGCGCATCGCCCATATTCACTGGTCATCGCACAAGGTCAAGCCATGAGGCGGGCCGGTCTCAGCGCCATTGCCGCCACTTTGCTGGCTGGCTGCGCCACCCAGCACCCTGATAGCCTTGCGCAGGTGCGCAAGCTGGCCGGAGAGCCGGCAGCCCTGTTGCAGCCATGGCAAGGCGAAGATGCACATGCGGCGGCGCGGGCCAGCGTCGAGGCCTTGCTGGCCAAACCGGTGGATGCCGATGCTGCCGTGCGCCTCGCAATGCTGCACAACCGCTCGGTGCAGGCCAGCCTCGCGCAACTCGGCATCGCCGAGGCCGATCTGGCACAGGCCGGCCGCATCGCCAATCCCGGCTTCACCCTGGCGCGCAAACGCGCAGGCGATGATGTCGAGTATGAGCGCCGCTATGGCATCGATATTCTTGGGGTGTTGACCCTGCCCTGGCGCCGGCAGCTGGCCGAGCAGGAGGTGCAGCAGACGCAATTTCGCGTAGCGGGCGAGGTGGTGCGCCTGGCCCTGCAGACGCGCAAAGCCTGGATCAATGCAGTCGCTGCGGCGCAGCTGGCGGGGCAGATGGGTGATCTGGCCGAATCAGAGGCGACCAGCGCCGAGCTGGCCAAGCGCATGCAGGCTGCCGGCAATAGCAGCCAGCTGGTGCGCGATCGCGCTCACTTGGCCGCCTTGCAGGCTTCGGCCGAGCTGGCGCGCGCCCGACAGGGCGCCCTGGCCGCGCGCGAACAGCTGGTGCGCTTGCTCGGTTTGTCGGGCGCTGCGGCAACCGCCTTGCAATTGCCGGACAAACTGCCCGAGCTGCCGGCTCAGCCGCGCAACGAGGCCGAGCTGGGTGGCGCTGCCGACAAGCGACTGGATTTGCAGATGGCACGCCAGGAAGTGGCCAGCCAGGCCCGCGCACTGGGGCTGAGTCGAGTGAGCCGTTGGGTCAATGTACTGGAGACGTCGTATCTCGATAACCATGTGGGCGGACACAGCCAGCATGGCTACGAGCTCACGCTGGAGTTGCCGCTATTCGACTGGGGCGAGGCGCGGGTGGCCAAGGCGGAGGCGATTTACCGCCAGGCACTGAATCGCGCAGCGCAAATCGGCATCGACGCTGAGTCGGAGTTGCGTGTCAGCCATGCTGCATATCGCAGTGCCTATAAGCTGGCGCTGCAGTACCGCGATCAGATGCTGCCTTTACGCCAGGCCATCTCCGAGCAGCAGCAGTTGCGCTACAACGGCATGCTCAGTTCGGTATTCGAGCTGATGCAGGACAGCCGCGAGCAGTTGACCGTGGCCATGGCATCCATCGAAGCCCAGCGTGCCTTCTGGGAAGCTGATGCCGAGCTCGATATGGCGATCAGCGCCGGCTCCATCGACACGCCCGAGTCGGGCAAGCCGGCGATGTTGCCCACCGGCAGCGCCAGTCGCGCGCATTGAATCGCGCCCCATTGTCGAAGTTGTCGTTCGCATAGCGAGCCATCCATTGAAAGCAAAACATCATGTCTGATCGTCGACAATTCTTGCGTGCCGGTGCCGGCATCCTCGGTGCTGGCCTGGTTTCGCGCGTGGGCGCGGCCAGCCTGCCCGAGGCGGTCATCCAGTCCAGCGCAGCGACCCAGGCGCCCTTGCATCCGGGCTCGGGTCGCCCGTATCAGCCGGTGGTTACCCTCAATGGCTGGACCTTGCCGTGGCGGATGAAGAATGGCGTCAAGGAATTCCACCTGATTGCCGAGCCGGTGGTACGTGAAATTGCGCCGGGCATGAAGGCCAATCTGTGGGGCTATAACGGCCAGAGCCCGGGCCCGACCATCGAGTGCGTGGAAGGCGATCGGGTACGCATCTTTGTGACCAACCGCCTGCCTGAACACACCACCGTGCATTGGCACGGCCTGCTGCTGCCCAACGGCATGGATGGGGTGGCCGGCCTCAATCAGCCGGCGATCAAGCCGGGCAAGACCTTTGTCTATGAATTCGATATGGTGAAATCGGGCACCTTTATGTACCACCCGCATGCCGATGAAATGGTGCAGATGGCCATGGGCATGATGGGTTTCATCGTGGTGCACCCGCGCAACCCCGATTTCATGCGGGTAGATCGCGACTACGTGTTCCTGATCAATGCCTACGATATCGAGCCGGGCGCTGCCACACCCAAGGTCAATACCATGACCGACTTCAATCTGTGGACCTGGAATAGCCGCGCCTTTCCCGGCATCGACCCGCTGGTGGCGCGCACTGGCGAACGAGTGCGGATTCGCTTTGGCAATCTCACCATGACCAACCACCCCATCCATCTGCACGGCACCCAGTTCGAGGTGACCGGCACCGATGGTGGCTGGGTGCCCAAGTCAGCACGCTGGCCCGAAGTGACCACCGATATCGGCGTGGGGCAGATGCGTGCGATCGAGTTCCGGCCAATGCTGCCCGGCGACTGGGCCTTTCATTGCCACAAATCGCACCACACCATGAATGCAATGGGCCACGATGTGCCGACCATGATCGGCGTCGAGCAGCAGGATCTGCTGGGAAAGATCAACAAGCTGGCGCCCGGCTATATGGCGATGGGCGACAAGGGCATGGCCGATATGGGCGAAATGAGCATGCCACTGCCCGACAATACCCTGCCGATGATGACCGGCAGCGCGCAATTCGGCCCGGTGGAAATGGGCGGCATGTTTACCGTGTTCAAGGTGCGCGACACCCAGAGAGCCGGCGACTACAGCGACCCCGGCCCTTACCAGTACCCGCCGGGCAGCATGGCGTATGAGTGGATGGGTGATGCACCGGAAGTGACGCGGGCTGCCGGGCCCAAAGCAGACGAAAACACCGTTCAGGTAGTCAAACCGCATGACCATTCTGCTCATCACTGAACGCCGACAGGAGAGAACGATGCGGAAGCTGGGCTCCCTGCTGGCGCTGGCCCTATTGGGCGGCCAAGCTCTGGCGCATGGAGATGCTACGGCGGAGAAGCCTGGCAAACACCAGGTCTCGACCGAGCAGCAGTCGTTTGGTCGCGAGGGCGTCGCTGCGCGGGTCACCCGCACCATCAAGATCACCATGACTGATGCAATGCGCTACACGCCTGAGCAAATCAACGTCAGCGAGGGCGAGGTG
The DNA here is from genome assembly GCF_041904975.1 of Chitinimonas sp. Classification (NCBI taxonomy): domain Bacteria; kingdom Pseudomonadati; phylum Pseudomonadota; class Betaproteobacteria; order Neisseriales; family Chitinibacteraceae; genus Chitinimonas; species Chitinimonas sp. The sequence continues at coordinate 6,465 of NZ_JAYRLZ010000141.1, forward strand.
GTTCGCCTGCAGGTGGAAAACCGCGGCAAGCTGATGCACGAGCTGGTGATGGGTGCCGAGCAGGACTTGAAAACCCATGCCGAACTGATGAAGCGCAATCCCGACATGGTCCATTCCGCGCCCTATATGGCCCATGTCAAACCAGGCCAAACCCGGCAAATTGTTTGGGAGTTCAATCGCGCCGGCGAAGTGCGGTTCGGCTGTTTGATGCCCGGCCACTTCGAGGCGGGCATGGTCGGCCGGATTACCGTTGCAGCCAAGGCTGATCGGTAGCTTGGGCGACCATGCCCTGTTGCATTGGTCGCTGCCCGCCTAAGGCTTGCCGACCGTTACAGCTTGGGCATCGACTGCTCCGGTTGCGGTCACCGGCGGTACGCCAAACTTGTACAGGTCGGCGCCAACGGCAAAGCCGGTAAAGCCACTATTGCCATCGGGCAGAATGCGGATCTTGTTGACTACCCGACCCAGATCGACCGGCGCCCAGTGGGCGCCGCCATCGCGGGTCTCGAAGCCGCCCTTGGTGGTGCCGACCCAGCCCAGTTGCTCATTGGCAAAGCCCACGCCGAATTCGCGTACCGCTGCATCGTTGACCAGCGGCAGCTCGGTCCAGCTCTTGCCGCCGTCCATGGTTTTCACAATGCGCCGCTGCGTTTCGGCCTTGTCAGGGTTGTAGTTCTGGATGGTGGCGTAGCCGACATTGCGACTGGGGAAGCTGCCTTTCCAGGTCAGCTCGAATAGTCGGTTCGATTCATACACTTTGCGCCAGGTCTTGCCGCCATCATGGGTGGCAACGATCAGCGCATGCGACTTTTCGGTTTCCGGATCGCTGCCGGCAAATACGATGCCATTCATTTCGTCGAAAAACTTCACATCGACGATCATCGCCACCCAGGGGCTCATATCGATATTGGTCCAGCTTTTGCCGCCATCGAGCGAACGCAGCAGATAGGCCGGGCTGCCAACGCGGCCGCCGGCATGCACGATGGTGCGCTGATCCAGCACGCCGGCATTGATAAAGCGGCTGTTGATCACATCGATGGCGCAAATACCCTTGACCGGCGCGCCGGGCAGGCCCTTTACCACTTGCCAGCTGTCGCCGCCGTCGCGGGTTTCGTATAGCGGATTCTCATCTGTTACACCGGGGAAGTAGTCGGTACCAATATTGCCGGCATAGCCATGGCGCTCATCCAGCATGGCAATAGCGCGGAAATAGGTGCCGGGCTGGTTGAGCACCAGCTGCCAGCTGGCGCCACCGTCACGACTGCGGTAGATCTTTCCCTGGCCGTTCACATAGAAGCCGAGCTTGGCATCGACAAAAAACACATCGTCCTGCTTGCCCTTATAGGGTTCGGTCGGCAGCTTGAACCAGCGGGCACCGACGGCTGGCTGCAGCGGCTGAGGCGCGTCGCGCATTGGCGCCTCATTGACGGCGCAAGCCGATAGCAGGGTCAGAGTGGCCGCGGTGCAGAGCAGTTTTTTCATGGTGATCCCGAAAGCGTTAGGTGGGTGCTGAAGCAAAGTCGGCCAGCATGCCGAAGACAGGAGGGCCGGAGCAAGTTGCCAAGTTGCGGTAGTCGTCTCTGGACAGCCGTGGTGTGCAAAAAACGCAACGGCAGGGAACGGATGCATGCGGCTGATCGGGAATAGCGTTGTTGCTTGGATACCCGCCTCATTCAGCGACTCATCAAGGTGCTGTCACAAAGTCTTGCGCGGCGTAACTCCAATGGTAAAACTTGCCGTTCTCCGAAAAGCTGGCATGCGCGCTACGCCCGAAGTCGCTGTGGGCCAATACCGAGCGGAGGAAGGAGGCACTGTCGAGCTCGATGCCGGGGTGATTGCGCAGGGCTTGCCGCATCAGCCGTTCGCGCTGGAGATCGGCGCACACCAGGAAGGCGATAAGCAGGCCGACATTGAAAATGACAGGCGCGGCATGACGCAAGCGCGGCTGCAGTGCAGCCAACAGGCCAGTACCGAGGCTGGTGATAGCCAGGGCAAGGCCCAGGGGCGGCAAGATGAAGGGGAAAAACCGGGTGATGGTGCCGTGGTCCAGCAACAAGGTCGGCGGAAACGCCAGAAAGCCCAGCAGCTTGATATTGAAGCAGGCGATTACAGCCCAGAACAGATAGCTGGCGCTCAACCAGCGCAGTACCAGGGTGAGTCTGCCGCGTCGCCCTGCCGGGTTCTGGCCGCTGGGTTCAGGGCGCGGCCGTAGCAAGCCTCCCGCTTTCAGATAGGCGGCCGCACTGAAAACCGCGAGCGCTACCCCGGCGGGTATGCCAAGTAGCAAGCCTGCCAAGACAAACTGCCAAGAGAAGCCGAGTGTCACGGCCGACAGAACCAGCAGGCTGCGCGCTGGCAGGTGCCGCCCGGATCGGCTCCAGGCCAGGCCGGCGAACAGGCCGGCGGCAATGGCCCAGAAGGTAAACCCTTCCAGAATTGTTCCCAGCATGCCGCTCGGCCCGCCGCGGGCAAGCGCGGGCGTTGCGGCGGCAAGGATCAGGCTGGCTAAAAAGGCGTGTGGTCGCATGGCGGCGCGATCGTCGCCGCCGTGCGCCGTGCCGTCAAGCGAATGGCTGCTTCAACGCACCGGCGTGCCCCGATAGCAGCCCAGGGTATACGGATACTCCCAGGTGGCGTGGTAGTGATACATGGTCACGCGTTTGCCGTCCCAGTCGATCTCGTGGCTGTGGCCGTGGCATTCGTCCAGATCGGCATTGCTGAGCAGCTTGCCGTTTTCGCCATAGCGGCCATAGATGCCGAAGCCATCGTAGGCATAGCCGACCAGGGGCGAATGCTCGCTGGGGGTGGTCTTATCTTTGATGCAGGCACTGACATTGTGATAGTGGTAGCTGCCATTGCGCTCCGGGTGGCCCTGGCAGCGGTCCTGCACCTCATGGGCAACGGCATCGCGGTTTTCGGCGTCGAGGCCGTTGAATACGACCGCGCCAGTGGTGAGGATGCCGATGGCGCCGCCATTGAGGCAGCTGGGGCTGGCGGCCACTACCGGGTTGGCAGGCAGGGTTTTGCTCAGCGTTTGCGCCTTGATGCTGTTGGGATTGCTGTCGTACTGGAAAGCCGGGTCGGAGCTGGCGACAGGGTAAGTGCCGGTGGCATGCGGCGGCAGGCCATTGCTGCTGATGATGCGGCTGCTGCCGCTGATCGTGGTGCTGAATGAAGGCGTCCATTTGACCTTGCCGGCCACGCTGACCTTGGCGCTCAAATCAAAGGTCTTGCTGCTGCTATTGATCCATGGCCCATCCTTGGCGGCGCCGCCACCGCCGCTCATGATGGTGCAGGCATAGATCTGCCCGCGCACGGCCTGGCTGGTGGATACCTTGCCATCGCCCATCGGCAGTTTGGTGATATCCACTGCTGCCGACAGGCCGGTGCTACCGCTGCTGCCTACGCTGAGCAGCTTGCCGAGATGCCCGGCGCTGCCGGTGGCATCGGCAATGCTCTGGCCGTAAGCCAGATACAGATCGAGCCCGTTCAAGCCGCTGATATCGACGCCGCTGACTGCCACCAGGCTGTTGACCGGCCCAAGTGGCTGATTGGCGAGCGTGACCGGGAGGCTACCGTCGCTGGGTGCCCAGGCGTGGTTGGCGCTACGCAAGTACAGGGTTCCGCCCAGGGTGGCTGCGACCCAGATGCTGGTGCTGCTGCCGATATCGGCCTCATCCGGCACCAGGGTGGCGCTGACCTGGGTGGGGGATAGCTGATTGATATCGATATTGGCCGACCAGCCCGGCAGGGCAAGGCTGGCAACAAGCAAGGTGGCAAATGGGCGTTGCATGATGGTGGCTCCCCGGTGCAGTGAACAAGTCACTACATAGTGGCCGCCGAATATGGAGCAAATGCGGAGCGCGACGAATGGTCAGTCGCGTGAGCGGCTGTTCAGCAGCAAGCCGAGGAAGAACGGCGCGCCGGCGAGGCTCAATACGGCGCCTATCGGCAGCTCGGCCGGTGCAATGGCTACCCGGGCCAGCCAGTCGGCCAATAGTAGACAGGTGGCACCGAACAGGGCGGCGCCGGGCAGGAGATTGCGATGGCCGGGGCCCAGCAATAGCCGCGCCAGATGCGGCGCAATCAGGCCGACAAAGCCGATGGCGCCACAGGCGGTAACGGTAAGCGCCACCGTCAGCGCGCTCAGTGCAATCAGGCGGCGACGCAGCGCAACCAGATTCACGCCGAGATGGTAGGCCTCGCGCTCGCCCAGCAGCAGGCAGTCCAGTGCGTGTGCCTGCCGCCACAGCAAGGCGGCACACAGGCCCAGCGCCGGCAGCAGCCAGGCGAGCTGTGCCCAGCTGGCGCTGGCCAGACTGCCCATCGCCCACAGGGTGGCGCCGCGCAAGGCCTCGTTGTCCGATAGATAGCTG
>NZ_JAYRLZ010000142.1:0-10793 GCF_041904975.1 Chitinimonas sp.
GGTTCGTGGAATATCAGCACGGAAAACAGCGCCACCATGGCAACCGCGCCGCAGGTAAGCAAGGGATGCGCAATTTGCAAGGGCAGACGCGCCAAGGCCGCCGCATAAAGCAGGAAGGCGGCGCCATACAGGCCCAGGCCGAGCCAGAACGGCCAGTTGCGCAGCGCCTCGAGTGGCTCTGCCAATGAAGGAAAGCGCCGCGGCGGCATCATCGCCAGCTTGACCAGCACGCTGGCCGAGGCGTTGCTGAGAATGCCCAGTAACAGGATCAGCCACTTCATACGGGGCGGTAGTGGCGAGTAGCGCATTGCAGCGCCCGTTCAACGGATTGCAAGGCCGTTTCGCCCTTGCCTGCCAGCATTTCGACGGTCAGCACGTGATTCGGCAGATAGTGACGCAAGGCTGCGCCGATCTGGACATGGTCGAGCGCGCCATCGCCAAATGGCAGCAAGTCCGGCTCGCTCAGGTGCACATGACCGACCAGATCGGCATGGCGCGCCAGCAGGCTGTCGATGCATTCGCCATTGACTGCAATCGTGCCGATATCGAGCTGCATGCGGATGCCGGGATGATCGATCAGCCCCACTAGTTGCGCCGCTTCCTCGGTGCCGGTGATGAAATTGGCCCCATAGCGCTGCGGATTGGCCTCGATACATAGCACCACGCCATGGCTGTGTGCGATATCACCCAATTCGCGGAAGAAAGGCTGTGCCACGTCGACCGCCTCGGCGGCGCTGAGCGCGCCGCGGTCACGATTTTTTGGCGAGCCGAATACCAGGCGAGTAGCGCCTAGCCCAGCGGCAACCCGGCATACCGCAGCCAGATGCGCCAGCATGGCGTGTTGCACCTCGGGTGGACCAAACAGGTTCAGCCCCGATGTGCCGAACAACAACGATTGCATGCCGACGATGGCAATGCCCTGCTCTGCCCAATGGTTGCGCACACTGGTGATCTGCGCCGCGCTAGCCTGTGCCGGATCGGGGAAGTACTTGCTTGGCGCCACATCGATGGCGTCGATGCCATGGCTAGCCAACATGCTGGCAACTGCCGCATCGTCCGCCACATCCCAGGCGATATTGGAAATCGACAGTCTCATGCCGCCAGCTCCGTCAAAGGTTCCGACTGGACATAGGCGCGAATTGCCAGCATGGTTTCGCGCCGGCTGTAGATATAGGGCCCGGAGGCCGCAAAGATGCCGGCATGACGGCTTCGCATATCGTAGCGCGCTGGCTCTGCAGCGAGCGTCTGCTCGAACTGGCGGCCAAAACACTGGCGAGCGATATCGGCAACGCTGACTGGTTCAGCGGCAAGATGCAGCAAGCGCAGCTTTGCCGCCAAGGCGGTCTCGATGTCCGCCGACAAATTCACCATCGGGTAAAACTGGAATACCGAGCGGCTTTCAATGCTGTGCAGATTATTGTTATTGAGGAAGTCGAAAATAATATTTTTGCGCAATCCCGGTCCAACTAGGCCAGGCAAGCGAATGATCAAGGCATTGTCAAACGCATTTTCGACAAATTGCTCCAGCCGGCGCCGGTGCAAACCATAGGGATGCAGGCCCGTTTCCACGACTGGCGTATGCTCATCCACGGCAAGTGCTTGTCCGAATACGTCCACGGTACTGATCAGCACGAATTGGCGACAACGCACCGTGCGCAAATGGCCGATCAAGCGCTCGATATTGGCCCAATCAGCAGCTGGCTCACGATTGGCCAGCCATTTTTGCGCTGGCGCCGCCGCGCAAACCAGCAGATCGAATTCGCGTCCGGCAATATCGGCAATATTGTCGGAACGAAACAGTGCATCGAAATGACGCTGTTTGCGTAGCGTGCTGCCGACAAAACCACTAAAACCAATCAGTGCATCCTGCATGGAACTCCTTGTGGCGTATGCAACGCCTCTGCATCGAGCTTTTCGATGACATCGTAAATATTGTCGATTTTTCCACCGAGTATGGAATAACAGCCCGGCAGCTGGGCATGTCGCTCGAACAGAATCGGCCTACCATCGTCGTTCTCGCTTTTGCCGAGAATGGTCTTTACCTCGAACAGTGAATCGCAATATCGGGCACCAGCCATGGCCGGCATATAGCGGGCCACATCGCGTATCATCCGATCGAACCGGCTGGCTTTTTCATAAGTCGCCAATTTTTCATAGGGATCAAGCACGGCACTATCATCCCAACTTATATGCGGGGTGTAACGTACATGGGAGAGGCTATGCAGGCCACGGGCCGGAAAAGGCATGGCCGAAAAGAACGGCCCATCCATGACGGTAATGCCGAGGCCGTCCAGCTGCGGCGGCATGGCTACCAGGGCCATCTCGGTGATTTCCTGCTTGAGCTGATGTTTGGTGCCGGGGTAGTCGCCGCCTAGCTGGTTCATGCCGCTATAGCTGCAATTGAACACATGATGGCAATCGACCGCCATCGCCGCTTCACCTTCAGTTTGAACAACAAGCTGCAAGCCGCCTCGGTCGGTGCGACGGATGTGCAATGCACGCGTTTGCAAAGCCAGCTGTACGCCGGAAGTCTGCAATTCCCGCTCGGCCCAGCCTGCCAGCACCGTGCTGTCAAAAGCATATTCCTCTACCCGGTATACATTTTCGACCAGCTTTGGATTGAACAGGCGATAAAGATCATTCGCCGGCTGGAAAGATGCACCAATGTCGACGCAAAAGCGCTCGAACTGGCGTGAAGTCACCTTGGAATTCAGCCTGGCAATGGCATATAGCTTGGTAAAGTCCTGGCGTATCGCCAATGGCCAATCCTGCACGAATTTGGGCAGATTGACCCGGCTGCGATAGGCGGTGGTAAAACTACGCGGATAATGGTAGCCATTATGCACTCGCGCCTGATTGTGATACGAGGCACGCTGCAGCAGCGCGCGCTCTCGCTCCACCAATAAAACCCGGCGAAATCCACGTTGCTTCGCCAGATAAATCGCGATCACCGAGCCATAAAACCCGCCACCGATGATCACCGCATCAAATGCCATGGCGGCTAGCCTCGCTGAAACGCGTCGTAGCAGCGGATTCGGCTTCCTCAATATTCAGGCGCTCGCGCCGTGTCATACGGATACTGGTGAATTCCTGGGCGATATGGTATTGCGGGCGACCACCAGCCAGATTGGCGGTATGCAGGATATATTCGCTCAACACCAGCAATACCAATGAAATCAGAAAAAACATGCCAGACTGCTGCAAAGACAGGCTCACCCAACCCGGCGCCACCTGGGTTTTCAATGCAGCCACCGCCAACACATATACCGAATACAGCAGATTCGCTGCTGCGCCAAACATGGACAGGCCGGTGACCAGGCGCATCGGCGCGCTGGTGGTGGACACCAGCAAACGCAAGCCGCGCTCGGCACTCTCACCGAAACTGCGATCGCGTCGAGTGGGTGGCTGGTAGTCGTACTCAACCTGATCGCGGGCAAAGCCAGCGGTCGCTGGTAGATGCCGATAGCTGACCGCCGGCTGCGGGTGCTGCAGGATATAGTTGACCACGCGCCGGCTTAGCAGCCGGTATTGCGGCATCTCTCTCGGAAGCCGAATGCCATTGGCCATTTTGTAGAGCAAATTGAAAAGAATATGTGCGGCCCGGTAAATCACGCCAATTGGCGGACTACGCCGATTTACTCCAAACACCACATCGGCGCCGGCGGCCATTTTCGCCAGCATAGCCGGCAGCGCCGCAATATCGTCGGCCAGCGGGTCGATAATGGCCACGACATCGCCCAAGGCATGCTCCAGGCCAACGGCATAGGCGGTATCGATATCGACTTGAGTAGTCAGCGCATACACCTGCAGATTGGCAAGGCCAGATGCGCCGGTCATCGTTTTGAGAATACTGACGGTATGGTCTTCTGAAGCATTGTCGATCACGATCAGCTCATAGTCGCTGACCGATGCGGCAATCGCACCGACCGCGCCCTGTAACAAGGCTTCGATCTGGTCGGCACGATTTCTGACGACATACACCAACGAAAGGAATACGGGTACAGCAGGCATGGATATATTCCGCAATGACACAAATCAGCCGCGGGGCCTACCCGCAAGGGCAGCCGCGATCGGACGACATTCAACAGGATGTAAATGACAAAATGAAATTGCCGCAATATGCGCTCACGGCAAGTACGCACTGTAATGGAGTGAGATTCATCGCGCTGTGAAATTAATCACACTGGCGTCGAATTCCGGCACGTGCCGGTACACTCCGGGATGCGCAATCGCTGCTCTGAACGAAGAGCGGGCAAGCAGCCATTTGGCGAGATTGCGGCATATGGCCGGCAGGGTGCCAGCACGGGCAAAACAAGCCCATACACCGGGCTGTGCCATGCCGATGGGCCAGCTAGCCACCCAGTGCCTGCATGCGCCGCTGCATTTCTTCGGGCGACACATCTTCAATATGGGTTGCGACATGCCAATGCTGGCCGAACGGGTCTTCGATGCTGGCGGTGCGATCGCCATAGAACTGGTCGGCCACCGCGCGGCGCAAAATGGCACCCGCTGCTACGGCAGTGGCGACAAAGCCATCGACATCGGCCACATACAGCAGCAAGGCGCTGCTGCGCCCGCCCAGTGTTCTCGGGCTGAGTGCACCAAGCTCGGGCGCTTCATCCGACAACATGATGATGGAGTCGCCAATCTTGATTTCAGCATGGCGAATGGCGCCATCTGCGTCTTGCATCTGCATCAACACGATGGCAGAAAACGCGCGCTGGTAGAACGCCAAAGCCTCACGAGCGCGATCGACAGTCAGATACGGCGTCACGCTGTGATAACCATCCGGTATCGGTTTGACAGACATCGCTCGCTCCTTGCCTGGAATCGCAGACAGATTCAATGAATGCCGGCTACCGGCAGCACAGCCAGCAGCGGCGCATGCTTGGCCAGTGTAGTGCAAATCCCTCAGCAGCCATGTTCAATTACCGCATCGTATTGTCCAATATATTCACCAGTGCTAGCGTCTGGCAACCCTTAGCCAGGAGCAGCGCATGGCACTGTTCAGCCACATCCAGCAAGCCCATATCGACTCTTACTATGTCGCCAGCACGGCGTCGATTCCGGACTGGCCGGCGCTCAAGGGGAACACCGAGGCCGATGTCTGCGTTATCGGCGGCGGGCTGGCCGGTATCAGCACTGCGCTGAATCTGGCTGAGCGCGGCATGAGCGTGGTGCTGCTGGAAGGCTCGAAACTGGGGCATGCCGCATCAGGCCGCAATGGCGGCCAGGTAATCAACGGCTATGCCTGCGATATCGACACCTTGCGTCAAGCGCTCGGCGACGACGCCGCCAAGGCCGCTTGGGATATGTCGCTGGAGGCGATCGACATCATCGACGAGCGGGTACGCCGTCATGTCATTGATTGCGACTGGCAGCGCGGTCATGTTGTCGCGGCGGTCAAAGCGAAAAAATTCGACGAGCTGGCAAGCTGGAAGGAAGAAGCCGAATCGCGCTATGGCTATCACCATTATCAGCTATGGGATCAGGCAACCCTGCGTCAGCATCTCGCCAGTCCGCGCTATGCTGGCGGCTTGTACGACAGCCAGGGCGGCCATATCCATCCACTGAAATATGCGCTTGGCTTGGCGCAAGCGGCCCAATCCGCTGGCGTGCGCATCTTCGAGAACAGCCCGGTCGATCGAATCGACCAAGGTAGCAAGCCAGCAGCCCACACGGCAGCGGGCAGTGTGCGTTGCAAGCAGCTGGTGCTGGCGGCCAATGTATTCGTCGGCAAACTGGCGCCCCAGCTGGAAAGCCGCATCATGCCGGTCGGCACCTATTGCATCACCACCGAGCCGCTGGGGGTCGAGCGGGCGCGCAGCCTGATAGACAGCAATTTTGCCGTTGCCGACAACCAGTTCGTGCTCGACTACTACCGGCTGACCGCCGACCACCGCCTGCTGTTCGGCGGCAAGGTCAGCTATTCCGGCCTGCCGCCACCGAATCTGAAGCAAGCAATGCGCGCCGATATGTTGCGGGTGTTTCCACAGCTGGACGATGTGAAGATCGACCACGGCTGGGGCGGTTTTGTCGATATCACCATGAACCGCGCGCCGCACTGGGGCCGGCTTGCGCCGAATATTTATTTCGCCCAGGGATTTTCAGGCCATGGCGTCGCGGTGACGGGCCTGGCCGGCAAGCTGATTGCCGAGGCCATTGCCGGCGAGAGTGAGCGTTTCGAGCTATTTGGCAAGATCAACCACCGCCCTTTTCCGGGCGGGCGGCTGTTGCGCATGCCCAGCCTGGTGCTGGGCATGGCCTGGTACCGGATGCTGGACTACCTGTAGCGGCAGTCCGGCAGCAGCGGCTTAGATCAGGTTCTGCTCGGCAACCCCGATATTCAGGTCGAGCACCCGACTGCCGCTGTCGCCATCCTTGGAGAGCGGGCTGACGCGGCGGTTTTCCATTTCGTCGAGATAAGCATCGTCGACATCGCCGGTGATGTACTCGCCCGAGAAGCAGGAAGTCTCGAATGCGGTGATGCGCCCATCGCTGGCATCGCTGACCGCAGCCACCAGTGCATCCAGATCCTGATAGAACACGGCATCGGCCGAAATTTCAGCAGCGATCTGCGCATCGTTGCGGCCGGTGGCGATCAATTCCTTGCGGGTCGGCATATCGATGCCATACACATGCGGGAAACGCACCGGTGGCGCTGCAGAAGCGAAATACACCTTATTGGCGCCGGCTTCGCGCGCCATCATGACGATTTCCTTCGAGGTGGTACCACGCACGATGGAGTCGTCCACCAGCAGTACATTGCGTCCCTTGAATTCCACCGCGATGGCATTGAGCTTTTGGCGCACCGACTTCTTGCGGGTGGCTTGCCCGGGCATGATGAAGGTGCGGCCGATATAGCGGTTCTTCTGAAAACCCTCTCGATAGGGCAAACCGAGGTGATTGGCCAGCTGCAGGGCGCTGGCGCGGCTGGTATCGGGAATCGGGATCACCACATCGATATCCATTTCCGGCAATTCGCGGCGGATCTTCTCGGCCAGGTTGTCACCCATATTCAGGCGCGCCTGGTACACCGAGATGCCATCCATCACCGAATCGGGCCGGGCAAAATACACATGCTCGAAAATGCAGGGCACGAGACTCGGTTTATCGGCGCATTGGCGGCTATGCATCTGGCCGTCCATGGTGATGAATACCGCTTCGCCCGGCGCGATATCGCGGATCAGCTTGAAGCCCAGGGTATCGAGGGCAACCGACTCGGAGGCCACCAGCAATTCCTTGCCTTGCGCCGAATCATGCTCACCGATCACCAGCGGGCGAATGCCCTGTGGATCGCGGAATGCCACCAGACCATAACCGGCAATGATCGCCACCACCGAATAGGCACCGCGCACGCGCCGGTACACGGCAGCGATGGCGTCGAAGATCGTCTCGGGCTTCAGAGCAAAGCCGATGGCGCGTTTTTGCAGCTCATAGGCAAATACATTGAGCAGCACTTCCGAGTCGGAATTGGTATTGATATGCCGCAGGTCATTGCGGTACATCGCCTCTTTCAATTCCTTGTAATTGGTGAGGTTGCCGTTGTGCACCAGCACGATGCCAAACGGGCTGTTCACATAGAAAGGCTGCGCTTCGGCCAGGCTCGATGCCGAGCCGGCAGTCGGGTAGCGCACATGGCCGATACCCATATTGCCCATCAGGGAGCGCATATTGCGGGTACGGAACACATCGGCCACAAGGCCTGCCCCCTTGTGCATATGCATGGTGCCATTGGCCTCCGCCGTCACGATGCCGGCGGCATCCTGACCACGGTGCTGCAAGACCAAAAGGCCGTCATAGAGCAGTTGGTTGACGGGCGTTGTCGCCACTACGCCGAGTATGCCGCACATGATGCTGTCCTTACTGTAGAAACCAGGCCGAGCCAAGTCGGCAATCGACCGCCGAGCCAGCTGCGGCTCGGCGGCACCTTATTCAAAATGCAATTTGCCTGCCAGAGCCTCCGGCAACCAGGGCTTGATGCTGACCGCAGCCGCTTCCAGCGGCGGGCTGAACATGGCATTTCGCCACAATGGCTGCTTGGGCAGGCCGGTGAGGCCACCGACAATCACCAGGGCCAGCACGATCACCAGGCCGCGCGCCATGCCGAACAGTGCACCCAGCAGACGATCGAGCGGCCCGAGACCGGTGGCGCGGATAAACTGCGCCAGCGTCACCCGGATGATGGCCGACAGAAACCACACGCCCAGCAAGATGCTGACAAAGCCGGCAATCAGGCGCAGCTCCACGGTCGGGATGCCCGCCGGCATCAAGGCGCCGGCGTGCGCTGCATAGCGCTGTGCCAGCCAGAATCCCGCCACCCAGGCCGCCAGCGACAGCAATTCGGACACACCGCCGCGCAACACGGCCAGCAAGACCGACAGGCCAAGTATCACCAGGGTCGCGTAGTCAAATACGGTCATTTTCCAACGATAGTGCTGTTCACGCCGCCAGATTGCAGCTTGGAGTGGGCTTTCTCGGCCGCATCGCGACTGGCATAGGGGCCAGCACGCAAGCGGGTCAGCGAGCCCTTATCGGTTTTTACCGGCTCGGCCTGCACCGACACCCCTGCCGCCTGCGCTTTTTCCTGCAAGGACTGCGCCTTGCCGGCATCGGCAAATGCACCGATCTGCAGGTAGAAATGACTGCTGGCTTCGTGAGCCGGTGTCGGCTTTGCGGCATAGGACGCTTCGTCTTCCACCCCGGCCAGTATCTTGGCCGGGTTTTTTCTGGCCACTTCCGGCTTTTTAGCCGGCTCGGGCTTGGCCGGTTTTTCCACTGCCGGCTCGGGCGCCGCATGCGCTTCCACCGGTTTGGACACCGTCACTTTTGGCTCCGGCGCTTTGGCTTCGGCAGGTTTGGCAGTGGGCGGCACAGCCACGGCTTGCGTCTCGTGTGCCGCTGCAGGCTGGCTGGCTGTGTCTGGCTTGCTTGGTTTGACCGGCGGCGGCGCGACCGGGCTGGGCGCAAGCAAAGGATCAACCGGCTTGGCCGGCGCCGCCGTAATCGGCAGGCTGGGCGCCTTGCCATCGGGTTTGACTGTCGTAGTCAGGGCCGGATCGGAACTGACAATGGCCACCGACTGATTGGCAAGGCTGGGGGGCGGATGGTTGTCCATTACCGTCCACAGCACGATCAGCGCCACCAGCATAAGCGCAACGGCGCCGATCAGACGCCGGCGCGCACGTTTTTTCAGGGCTGTCAGTTCTTCGCTGATAGGGGCGTCGGCCATGGGAGAGGGTCAGCGGGGCTTGAGCGCAAGCACATCAGCCACCGTGTAGAACGATCCAAAGGCGGCGATTCTATCATTTTCCCCCGCCGCTGACCGCGCCGCTTGATATGCCGATGCAATATCCGGGTAAACCACTACCCTGCCGCCAGCTGCCGCGATTCGTTCGGCCAGCGCTTCACCGGTCGCCGCACGCGGCGTGGCAAGGGTCGCCACATGCCAGATGTCGATCTTGGATTTGAGGCACTGAATCACCCCGTCGATATTCTTGTCGGCCATGCAGCCGAACACCGCATGGGTTGCGGCAAAGTAGCCCTGATTATCGAGGTTATGCGCCAAGGCCGTTGCTGCATGCGGGTTATGGGCGACATCCAGCACGATGGATGGCCGACCCGGCAGTACCTGGTAGCGGCCCGCCAGCTCCACCTCCAACAGGCCGCGCTTGAGATCGCCAATGCCCACCGGTAGGCGCGCGTGCAGCGCATCGATGATTGCCACTACCAGGCTGGCATTGCCAAGCTGGTAGGCGCCTCGCAGCGCCGGAAATGGCAAACCGGGCTTTTGCCCATGCCGGCCGCGCCAGCGCCACTGCGTTGTTTCATTGACAAAGCTGAAGTCGCGGCCGATCAGCTGCAAGTCGGCGCCAATCGCTCCTGCATGCGCCACCAGGCTGGCTGGCGGATTCGGGTCGGCACAGAACGCCGGCCGCCCGGCGCGGAAAATGCCGGCCTTTTCGAAACCGATCGCCTCGCGCGTATCCCCCAGATAGGCCTGGTGATCGAGATCGACGCTGACCACGGCCGCCACATCGGGCTCGAAGGCGTTGACCGCATCAAGGCGGCCGCCCAGACCCACCTCCAGCACCGCCACATCCACCTTGGCGTCGATGAATTGGCGCATGGCAGCGAGGGTGCCGAATTCAAAATAGCTCAGCGTCACCTCGCCGCGTGCTGCTTCCACCGCGCGCAGCGCCGCCACGATATCGGCATCGCTGGCCGGTAGCAGATCGATCGCCACCCGCTCGTTGTAGCGGTTCAGATGCGGGCTGGTGTAAGTACCCACCTTGAAGCCGGCGGCACGATAGGCGGCGGACAGCATGGCGCAGGTCGAGCCCTTGCCATTGGTGCCACCGACAATCACCACCGGAAATTGGGGTTGCAACTGCATCGCATCGCGCACCTTGGCGACGCGTTCCAGACCCATATCGATCACGCTGGGGTGCAGCTGTTCCAGATGTGCCAGCCAGGCCGGCAGCTCGCTTGCATCAAATTGCATCGTGCCATTCCATAAAAACGAGACGGGCGCTTGCGGCGCCCGAAAAACCGGTTTGCGTCGCAAACCTTACCGCCAGGGCTAGGCCCCCAGTCGGTCTGCGACGCATGAGTGAAGCCAATGCGGCAATGGCGCCTCAGGCTGCCAGCGTCTGCTTCATCAGCAGACCGATCAGGGCATGCAGCTTTTGCCGCATTTCGCGTCGATCGACAATCATGTCGATGGCGCCTTTTTCCAGCAGGAATTCGGCGCGCTGAAAGCCTTCCGGCAAGGTTTCGCGCACGGTCTGCTC
>NZ_JAYRLZ010000443.1:0-1931 GCF_041904975.1 Chitinimonas sp.
CGATCATGGAACTGGGTACCTCGGCCAAGATGCTGTCCATCGTCCCGCTGATGAACGGCGGCGGCATGTATGAAACCGGTGCCGGCGGCTCGGCCCCGAAGCACGTGCAGCAGCTGACGCAGGAAAACCACCTGCGCTGGGATTCGCTGGGTGAGTTCCTGGCCCTGGCGGTATCGCTGGAAGACCTGGGAATCAAGGAGAACAACCCGCGCGCCAAGTTGCTGGCCAAGACGCTGGATGCTGCCACCGGCAAGTTGCTCGACAACAACAAGTCGCCCTCGCCGAAGACTGGCGAACTCGACAATCGCGGCTCGCAGTTCTACCTCGCCATGTACTGGGCGCAGGAGTTGGCGGCGCAGAAGGAAGACGCTGAGCTTGCCGCGCATTTTGCCAAGCTGGCCAAAACGCTGGCCGACAGTGAAGCAACCATCGTCGCAGAACTGAAGAGCGTGCAGGGTAAGCCGGTGGATATCGGCGGCTACTACAAGGCGGACGCAGAAAAGTGCAAGGCAGTCATGCGCCCGAGCCCGACGCTGAATGCGGCACTGAAGGCCGTGCGCGCTTAAGCGCCGGTCCTGAACGTGAAACCCCGGCGCAGTGTGGCCGGGGTTTTTTTATGGGTGTAGGCAGATCCAAGGGGCTTGTGTATCAGTCTGTATCAGGAAGTGCTGTATGACAATGCTGTGAGTTACAATCGTCCGCTAGCTTGATCCTGCGCCGAGTGGCGACGGGGTCTCGTTTTTTTTTCTAGTTACAACGGAGATACGCCATGAAAACCAAAATCTTTCTTGCTGCTCTGGCTACGGCTTTGACCGCGACGGCGCACGCCCAGGTGAAAGTTGAAGATGCCATCAAATGGCGCCAGTCGGCTTACGCCACTATGGGCTGGAGCATGGCTCGCATCGACAGCAACCTGAAAGGCACCTACAACAAGGAAGAAGTGCTGAAGGCAGCGACCGTGCTGCAGGCGATTGCCAATTCGGGCATGGGTTCGCTCTATCTGCCGGGTAGCGATAAGGGCAAGGGCTGGGTGGATACCCGCGTCAAGCCGGCTTTCTTCACCGAAGGTGCGAAAGTGGGCAAGATTGCCGGTGAGTTCAATCAGGCTGCCAATGATCTGGCCAAGGCGGCCGCTACGGGCGACGCTGCTGCCGTGAAGACTGCATTCGGTGCGGTGGGCGGCACCTGCAAGAGCTGCCACGACGATTACCGGGCCAAGTAATTTTTCTGGAATGACTATGGGGGCGCCGTGAGGCGCCCTTTTTTGCTCATTACTGACGGAGATCGCGATGTTTGAAACACGCAAAATTCTGATCTGGGATTTGCCCACCCGCCTTTTCCACTGGCTGCTGGTGCTTGCCATCGTTGCCCTGGTCGTCACGGGCAAGGCCGGTGGCAGCTGGATGGAGTGGCATGGTCGGCTCGGCCTGCTGGTGCTTGGTTTGCTCGTCTTCCGCCTGCTCTGGGGCGTCATGGGGTCGACCTATGCGCGCTTTGCCGGGTTTTTTCCAACGCCGGCCAAAGTGGCTGCCTATCTGCGCGGCCAATGGCATGCGCCTGGGCATAATCCACTCGGTGCCTGTTCGGTATTGGCTTTGCTGGCTGTACCGCTGTTCCAGGCACTGACGGGCCTGGTGGCCAACGACGACATTGCCTTCGTCGGGCCGCTCTATGATCTGGTCGGGCGTGATCTGAGCAACCTGGCAACCCGCTGGCACCTCCTGGCGGTGAATGTCCTGCTGGCGCTGGTGGCTTTGCATGTGGCGGCGATCCTGTTCTACGCGCACATCAAGAAGGACAACCTGGTCAAGCCGATGGTGCTGGGCTGGAAAGACTCAGCGCACGGAGAATCGGCACGTGGAGGCGGCTGGATTGCTTTCGTGCTGGCGCTTGCCCTGGCTGTTCTGGCCGTGTATGGCGCTAGTGGAGCC
>NZ_JAYRLZ010000143.1:0-3714 GCF_041904975.1 Chitinimonas sp.
GCCGTGAAGCGCATCGCCGCCTGGCAATTTGATACCGAGTCGGCAGCACGCAATCTGGCGCGGCAATTTCACACCCAGGATTTGAGCGGCTTCGGTATTGAAGACCAGACCGTGGCGGTGGGCTGCGCCGGCGCCTTGCTGGAATTCGCCCGGCAAACCCAGTGCGGTGCCTTGCCGCATGTCAGCGGCTTGCAGCTGGAGCAGGCCGGGCAGTACCTGGCGCTGGACGCGGCTACCCGCCGCAATCTGGAGCTGACCGAAACCATACGCGGCGAGTCGGCGCCCACCCTGTGTTCGCTACTCGATATCTGCGCCACCTCGATGGGCAGCCGTCTGTTGCGCCATTGGTTGCATCACCCCTTGCGCAAGCAGGGCAAGGTGACGCGCCGACGCGATGCAGTACAGGCGCTGACGCAGTCGCCTGCCTTGGCAACGCTGCGCGAGCAGCTGGGCGGAATCTACGATATCGAGCGCATCGCCGCCCGTATTGCTTTGCGTTCGGCACGCCCACGCGATCTATCGGCCTTGCGCGACAGCCTGCAGGCCTTGCCGGCGATCCTGCCGTTATTGCCGCACGATTCCTTGCTGGCCGATCTGGCGCGCCAGCTACAGCCGCCGCCCGATGCGTTGGCCTTGCTGGCTAGTGCCGTGAAAGACGAGCCATCGGTGGTGATCCGTGATGGCGGGGTGATACGTGAGGGCTTTCATGCTGAGCTCGATGAGCTGCGTGCCTTGCAGACCAACCATGGCGACTTCCTGCTGGCGCTAGAGGCACGCGAGCGCGAGCGCAGCGGCATTCCCAACCTCAAGGTGGAATACAACCGGGTGCATGGCTTTTATATCGAAGTCACCCACTCGCATGTGGACAAGATTCCCGATGACTACCGGCGTCGCCAGACGCTCAAGAGCGCCGAGCGCTATATCACGCCGGAACTGAAGGCGTTCGAGGACAAGGCCTTGTCGGCGCAGGAGCGCTCGCTGGCACTGGAAAAAGCGCTGTACGAGGGGCTGCTCGATAGCCTCGCCGACTTTGTTACGCCCTTGCAGCTGCTGGCGCAGTCGGTCGCAGGCCTCGATGTGCTGTGTGCCCTGGCTGACACGGCAGTGCGGCTGGACTGGGTAGCGCCGCAGTTCCGCGACGAGGTGGTATTCGCCATCGAAGGAGGCCGCCATCCGGTGGTCGAGCAACAGCTGCGCGATGGCAGTGGCGAGGCGTTTATCGCCAATGACCTGCGCTTTGACCAAAGCCGCAAGCTCCTGCTGATTACCGGCCCGAATATGGGTGGTAAATCGACCTATATGCGGCAGGCAGCACTGATCGCACTATTGGCCCACATCGGCAGTTTTGTGCCGGCCCGGTCGGCCATCATCGGCAAGCTCGATCGCATCTTCACCCGTATCGGCGCCAGCGACGACCTGGCTGGCGGGCGCTCCACCTTTATGGTGGAAATGACCGAGACGGCAAACATCCTCAACAATGCCAGCGAACACGCCCTGGTATTGATGGATGAAGTGGGGCGCGGTACCTCGACCTTCGATGGCCTGGCGCTGGCCTGGGCAATTGCCCGCGCCCTGATCGAGAAGAACCGCAGCTACACCCTGTTTGCCACCCACTACTTCGAGCTGACCCGGCTGGCGCTCGATTACCCGCAAGTGGCCAATGTGCATCTCGATGCGGTGGAGCATAAGGACAAGATCGTGTTCCTGCACAGTGTGGAGGAGGGACCAGCCAGTCAGAGCTACGGTTTGCAAGTGGCGCAATTGGCCGGTGTGCCGCGCGACACCATTCGTCAGGCCAAGCGCTATCTGGCAGAGCTGGAGAACCAGCGCGCCAGTCATGGCGGCCAGGGCGATCTTTTTTCTACGCCAAGCCCTGTCGAGGCGGAACCAATCGCGCATCCGGCGGTCGACCGGCTTGCCGAGCTGGATCCGGATCAACTCTCCCCACGCGACGCTTTGGAACTCATCTATCAACTTAAGCAAATGCTGTAATAGGATTGAAAAATACAATCGGGTCATTCGGTGGGGCCCGTCTATAAACAGACGACGCCGCCGAGACGGTACAGCCCACAAAGTCAAGAAATGGAGTGTAGTCAATGATCGATCAAGTAGACCATCGCAAACTGGACGATGGACTTGCCCGCATTTTCGGTATCGGCCCGCAGGAGGCCGGTGTCAATCTCGATGCCATCCGCGCCAAGGCGGCCAGCAATCTGGCGGCATATGGCAAATTACTAGCGGAATTGTTTGCACGTCATGCGATAGAACTGCCACCGGCGGTACATCTGCAGTGGTGGCCCGAAGGTAGCCGGATTCGCGTTGCCGGCGAGCATGCCAGCAAGGAGCGCATCGAGGTCATGCTCAATGGCGATGGCGAGCTGGTTGAAGAATTCAAGGAGCTGGAATTGCTGCATGAAATCGTACGCAGCACCGAGCTTGCCGGCGTTGACGACGGTAGCGAGCAGCATTTCAATATCGGCATCACCAGCTCCGGCCCGATTGCCTTTTTCTCGGCTTGATCAGGTTTCGACACGCAAAAAACGCCCGGTTGATGCCGGGCGTTTTTTTTGTGGGCACATCAGCTCCCCGATTTGGGGCAAAAACAGGCGGGGTTCAATGCTTGCTTTTATGCTTGCCATGCGAGGATTTCTTGCCGGTGCCTGTGTGATGGCTGTGCTTGCCGGACTTGCCCGACTTGCCCGACTTGCTGGTTTTGCCGTGCTTGCCCTTCTTCTTGCTTTTGCTGCTACTGGCTTCGCGCGCTTCGGCCATCAATTGCGCCAGCTTCGGTTCACGTTCGGCCACGCTATCGTGCGTCACCCGCTTGGCACCGTTGTAGTGCTTCTGCCAATAAGCCTCCTTGAGCGACACCACCTGGATCTTGCTGCCGCGTGATGGCGAGTGGATGAAACGGTCATCGCCGAGGTAGATGCCCACATGGGAGAAGCGCCGTCCCAGGGTATTGAAGAACACCAGATCGCCGGGCTTGAGTTCGTCGCGTTCCACATCCTCGCCAAGACGGCTGATGGCAAAGGCGTTATGCGGCAGGGCGATATTCAACGACTGCTGGAACACATAGCGGATAAAGCCGCTGCAATCGAGCCCGGTCTCCGGTGAGTTGCCGCCCCAGCGATAGGTCACGCCGATCAGGCCCAGCGCCTGCAGGATCAAGCTTTGCGTGAAGTCGGGCTTGGGTGCGGCTTTGACATCAAGCACGCTGTTGGCATTGGGGTTGATCGGTGGGTCGTCAGGCTTGGAAAGTGCAGAGGTGACTTCATTCGGGTTGGCGATCGCTACACAAAACGGTAGCAGGAACAAAATGTGTCGGAATCTCAACGTCATGCCGGCACTCTATAAGTGAGATCGATGGATTGTAAAGGGATGCAAGGCCGGATTTGGCCTTGCCTCGGCTAGAATGGGCCGATGCTAAGAGAAACCATCAGCCTGATGCGCGATCTGCCGCGCATACGCGAAATCATCGGCGTGTTCGCCAGACACGGTTTTGGCGGATTAGTTCGCCGCATGGGTGTGCATCGTGCGTTCGAGCGTGCCGGGCAGTCCATCGATATTCCGGAAACCGGCGAGCGCGACGGTCTGGCGCCACCAGTCCGGGCACGGCGGGCGCTGGAAGAGCTGGGGCCCACGTTTATCAAGCTGGGTCAGGTAATGGCCACTCGCGTCGATGTATTCCCGCCGGAATGGATCGCCGAGTTC
>NZ_JAYRLZ010000143.1:3724-10692 GCF_041904975.1 Chitinimonas sp.
GACCTGGCTGCGGCCTGGGGAAGCAATCCACGCGAATTGTTCGAGGATCTGGACGAGGTTCCGATCGGGTCCGCCTCGATTGCCCAAGTGCATCGTGCCCGGCTGGCTGATGGCCGGCCGGTGATCCTCAAGGTGCGCCGGCCCAATATTGTCGGCAAGATCGAGGCCGACCTGCGGGTCTTGCATCATCTGGCCAGCCTGATCGAATTCGAGTTTCCCGAAGCACGCCAGTACCAGCCGGTGCGTATTGTCGAGCAGTTCGCCAAGTCGCTGCGGCGCGAACTCGATCTGGCGCAGGAAGCGCATCACCACCGCCGCTTTGCCGAGAACTTCGCCAACGACCCGTATATCGTCATTCCGGAAATCCATTGGGACTACACCAATGAGATCGTCAATGTGCAGCAGTACATAGGCGGCGTGCCCGGCAACGAGCTGGCGCTGCTGGAGCCGGCGGGGCTTGATCGCAAGTTGCTGGCGCAGCGCGGCGCTGATGCGGTGCTGAAGATGATTCTGATCGACGGCTACTTTCATGCCGACCCGCATCCGGGCAATGTGATTTATCTGCCGGACAATCGCATCGCCTTTATCGACTTCGGTATGGTCGGCCGTTTACCGGGGCCGCGTCGCGATGAAATCGTCGACTTGCTGGCAGCGCTCGCATCGCGCGACGAGCGGGCAATTCTTGGTGTCTTGCTGGACTGGACCGAAGACGTTCCGGTGGACGAGGACAAGCTTGCCGCTGATCTGGCCGAGTTCCTGTTCAATTATGAAAACCTGCCCCTCAAAGATATCCGCTTCGGGCAGCTGCTTAACGATGTGATCGCCATCATGCGTGAGCATGCCATCGTGCTCCCGGCTGATCTCACCTTGCTATTCAAAGCGCTGATTACCCTGGAAGGCCTTGGGCGCCAGCTCGACCCGGATTTTCAGATGGTGCAGCACCTCACGCCCTTTGTGCGCAAAGTGCTGTTCCATCGTTATGCCCCGACGGCGCTGCTGAAAAAAGGGCAGCGCAATCTGTGGGAGATGGTCAAGCTGGCCGGAGGCATGCCGCGCGATATTTCGCGTCTGATCAAGGCGGCCCGGCGCGGCAAATTGCGCATCGATCTTGACCTGAAGCGCCTTGACAGCTTCGGCAGCCAGATCGACCGCGCAGCCAACCGCCTGACCTTGGGCATTGTGACTGGCTGCCTGATCATCGGCTCCAGCATCGTGATGACCGTACCGGCCGGCCCACGCATGTTCGGCTTGCCGGCCTTCGGTTTCATCGGCTTTGTCATCGCATTTTTCAACAGCCTGTGGCTGATCTGGTCGATCTGGCGGGCCGGCAAGGGCAAGGATTGACCGCCCATCCGGCAAAGCAGCGGCGCTGGATGGACGGTTTGTCACATTGCGAGGTGTCCATGCCGCGCGGCCTATAGTGGGCGGATCGACGCTTGCTCGGAGGCTGCCATGTTCCTGAAAACGTTGCGGCAGGTTGTGATTGCGGCGGCCTGCCTCGCTTGCCCGGCTGTGGCGGTCGCGGCCAGCAAGGGTGGTCAGTTCAGCCTGGTGGCAGAGGCGAGCGGGCCGGTGAGCAAGCTGACGCTGGATGTGCAGCTGCGGCCTGCGCCCGCAGACTTGGGCAAAAGCTTCTCGCTCTATATTGTGGCCCTGGTGGGAAACCAGCCGGTTTCGCTGACCCCGGCAGGGGCCGTGCTGGGCGTGGTCAGTCCGTTCCGTACCGCGCCGGTGCAGAACGAACGTTTGCGCATCATCGATGGACTGGATCTGAGCGGCCTTGCCTGCACCCAGCTCTACGCCGGCTATGGCAGCGATCTGGCAGATATGCTGGCCTCTGCCAGCTGGAGCCTGGTGTATACCGTGCCCGAGGCCAGTAGTGCTGCACCATGCCAGCAACCGTCGCTGGCGCCGGTTTCCGGCCTTGGCATGGTCGAGGGCTATGTCTACAGCAAGGGTGGGCAGCTATTGCTGTCGGATTCGGCGACACCACCGGCCGGAGCCAGTGTGGTGGCAGGTGCCCAGGTCAGCGCCGGTGGCAGCAGCGGCAGTAGCGATGCGTCTGGTGCCTTTCTGTTGCGCGGTCTCGCGCCTGGCGGGGTGACGCTGGCGGCCAGTGCCAACGGCTTCAACCCGGTCAGCGCCAGCCTCACTGTATTTGGCGACACATTGATCCGACGGAGCAGCCCGGCCGTATCGCGCGCAACAGCTTTGGAAAGCGTCAATGCTGCGATCAAGCAGCTTGGCTTGAGCAATGGCGCCCTGGTGCTTGGCCCCAGCAACCCCTTGCCGAGCGGCACACAGATTGCGGCCCTGCTGGCCGAAACCGGACAGACGCCGTTCATCTATTCACCATCGGGGCCGCAATGGTTCTTCTTTGCCGACCCTACCCCCGAGCAGCGTTTCAGCCATCCGGTCAGCTACTACTTTGTCGACGCCAATAGCGGTGCGTTCACCGCCCGGGTAGCGCGCAGCAGGCCCTTGATCAATCGCGTGGTTAGTTATGAAAACCTCGGTCCCATTGTGCGCAGCGAACAGCTTGCCCGACTGCCGGCGGATGTGACCAGTGTCAAAGCAGCCAGTGTTCAGCAGGCCTTTGCTGGCGCGCCTCAGGATGGTCAGTTGATGGCAGCGAGCAGCATCGTCTGTGATCCGGCGGGTGAGCCGATCACCTATGCCTTGCTGGTCAAAGGTTTCCCCGAGGATGAAATGCAGGTGGATATTGACCGTATCAAGAAAAACCTCCCGGCACTGACCGGCTCAAGCAATATCCAGATTACCGAGATGGCGTTTGATCATAGTAGCGACCAGTCCGACCCGGCAGCGCAGCTCACCGCAGCTGCACAAAAGCTGTATGCCAAAATGCGCGCCTGCGACACCTTCTTTGTTTACATCGACTCCCATGGTGAAGAGCCGGTAACGGAAAAAGTCGGGCTCCCGATCGGGGAAGGGGGCGGCTACAAAGTGGTACAGATCCAGCACGGCAATGTGCAGCTGGCGACCAAGCCCAGTAGTTCGTATACCAATGGCAAAGTACTGTTCCAGCCAGAGCAGCTTGCCTTGCAGGACATGCCGGCATGCCGTTTTATCGGCATTGTTGATTCCTGTTATTCCGGAGCCTGGATCCCCATCATCACCAAGGTATTGACACCGAAAACCGGTCTCGATGCCACTTTCCTGACATCCACCGACGACAAGTCAAAGTCAGTAGCCTGGGGAAGCTGGGATCCACGCGGACCGACCGGTGGGGTATTCACGACGGCACTGATCAATGCCTTGAATGATGGAAAAACCGCCGCGCCAGCAGCCAGCGACCCGCCTGAACTCAGTGGCTCCGCTTCGGGTCAGGCGTTTATCAAGGCGCGCAATCTCGACAATGTATCGACGCTGACAGTAACCAAAACCAACTGCATTACCGGCGCCTGCCAGAAGCCGCAATTCTGGGTTCGCCCCAAGCTGGCGGGAGAAACCTGTGGTCCGGTCAAGACAGCGTGCGTGTATCCGGCAACGCCGGTCCAGGTGGCTGCCGCCTTTACCAATGGCAGCGGTAGTTGCGGGGCCAATAGCAGCTTCAATGACAGCTTCACCATCCGCGCTGCGGACGGCAAGGTAAGCTTGACCGAATCGAATGGAAGCAGCTTTGGCGGCACAGTCGATAGCGCATGCGTATTCACTGCCACGCGCGGCAGCAGCGAAACCATGGCCGGAACCTTGCAAGCCTCAGGCGGCGCCAGCGGTAAATACAGCTATACCAATGCCGCCGGCTGCAAGACTACATGGGACTTCAGTTTTAGCCCCAAGTAGCAACACGTCTGGTGTGATCAATAAATACGCCGCGCCAGATTGGCCTTGTGGACGATGGTCGAGGCCAGCTCTTCAATCGACTTATTGGTGGTGTTGAGGTGCGGAATGCTGGCATTGCGATACAGCGCCTCGGCCTCGGCCACTTCGAAACGGCAGTTATCAAGCGAGGCGTATCGGCTGTCCGGCTTGCGCTCCGCGCGGATCTGCGCCAGTCGCTCCGGCACGATGGTCAGGCCGAACAGCTTGTGCTTGAACGCCTGCAAGGGCTTGGGCAGGCCGGTCTGGCCGAAGTCGTCGGGGGTAAGCGGATAGTTGGCGGCCTTGATGCCGTATTGCAGGGCGAGATACAGACAGGTAGGCGTCTTGCCGGAGCGGGATACGCCGACCAGCACAATGTCGGCGGTGCTCAAATCCGAGGGCTTGATGCCGTCGTCGTGGGCGAGGGCGTAATTCACCGCCTCGATGCGTGCATTGTATTCATGGAAGTTCTCGATGGCATGGCTCTTGCCGACGGTATGTGACGATTCCTGCTTGAGCTCGGCCTCCAAGGGTTCGATAAAGGCTTCGAAGAAATCCACCACATGCGCTTCCGGGATATGGATGATTTCGCGCACCTCGTTTTTGACGAAGGTGGAAAACACCAAGGGGCGGGCGCCGTCCTGCAGCGCGGTCTGGCGTATCCGCTCCGCCACCTGGTGTGCCTTGTCTATGGTGTCGACGAATGGCAGGGTGACCCGTTTGAAATCAATGCCTTCAAACTGGGTAATCAGGCTATGGCCGAGCATTTCGGCGGTGATGCCGGTGCGGTCGGAAACAAAGTAGACAGTGCGGCGATTGGCCATGGCGGCGGTCTCTGAGCGGAAGGAGATGCCACGATGGTGCCATAGCGGGTGCTTTGCGGGCGAGGCTGTTCGATGTGGTGCGGCACCTTTCATGTTGTTTTTCTGCTTTACATCAAACACTTATGTTGCGATGCAGGATAAAAGCATGAATCAGTTCGGTGCGGCGGCTGCTGACGGCGCGCAAAAAGGCTAGAATCACCCACCTCGAATCCCCTGATATTCCCCAAGGAAACAAGCAAATGGCAGAGAACTACGTCATCTGGTTCGACGAGTTGCGCATGACCGATGTGGAGCGCGTAGGCGGCAAGAATGCCTCGCTTGGCGAAATGATCAGCCAGCTGGCCGCATCCGGCGTCAGCGTACCCGGCGGCTTTGCCACCACCGCCGAGGCCTATCGGGCCTTTCTCGCCCACGATGGCCTCTCTGCCCGCATCAATGCTGCACTGGCTGCGCTGGATGTGGAAAACGTCACCGAGTTGGCCCGAGTTGGCAAGCAGGTGCGCCAGTGGGTGGTCGATACCCCGTTCCCGCCGCAGCTTGATGCTCAAATCCGCGCCGAATACGCCAAGTTGCTGGCAACGTCCACCGGCGAAATCTCGGTCGCGGTGCGCTCATCCGCCACGGCAGAAGACTTGCCTGATGCCTCGTTTGCCGGCCAGCAGGAAACCTTCCTCAATATTGTCGGCATCGACAATGTGCTGCATGCCATCAAGGAAGTATTTGCCTCGCTGTATAACGACCGTGCCATTTCCTACCGCGTCCACAAGGGCTTTGAGCACGCCGATGTGGCACTGTCGGCCGGTATCCAGCGCATGGTGCGCTCGGACAAGGGCGCAGCTGGCGTGATGTTCACCATGGATACGGAATCCGGCTTCAAGGACGCGGTGTTCATTACCTCGTCCTATGGCTTGGGCGAAACCGTGGTGCAGGGCGCAGTCAATCCTGATGAATTTTATGTATTCAAGCCGAATCTGGCGGCAAACCGCCCGGCCATCCTGCGCCGCAATCGCGGTTCCAAGCTGATCAAGATGGAATTCACCGCTGAAGCCGCTGCCGGCAAGTCGGTGCGTACCGTTGATGTATCCGATGTCGATCGCAATCGCTTTTCGATCAGCGACGCCGAGGTGGAACAGTTGGCCCGCTATGCGCTGATTATCGAGCAGCATTATGGCCGGCCGATGGATATCGAATGGGGTCGCGATGGCGTCGATGGCAAGCTCTACATCCTGCAGGCCCGCCCCGAAACGGTGAAATCGCAGGAAACCCGTGGCGAGACCCTGCGCCGCTACCGGCTCAACAGCAAGTCCACCATCCTGACCACCGGTCGGGCCATCGGCCAGAAGATCGGCCAGGGTGTGGTGCGCCTGATTCGCGATGCCAGCGAAATGGAGTCGGTCAAACCCGGCGACGTGCTGGTTACCGATATGACCGATCCTGACTGGGAACCGGTGATGAAGCGGGCTTCGGCGATTGTCACCAATCGCGGTGGCCGCACCTGCCACGCCGCCATCATCGCCCGCGAACTGGGTATTCCGGCGGTGGTCGGCTGTGGTGACGCCACTCGGGCGCTGAAGGATGGCGACTATGTGACCGTCTCCTGTGCCGAGGGCGACACTGGCAATATCTATGAGGGCAAGCTCGATATCGAAATCATCGATCTGGCGCTCGATCGCATGCCGGCCTCGCCAGTCAAGTTGATGATGAATGTCGGCAATCCGGAACTGGCATTTGATTTCTGCCATCTGCCGAATGAAGGTGTGGGCTTGGCCCGCCTCGAATTCATCATCAACCGCATGATCGGCATTCACCCGAAAGCGCTGCTGGAATACCCGGAAGTGCCATGGGATCTGAAGCAGCAGATCGATGAGCGCATTGGCGGCTATGCATCAGCAGTGGATTTCTATGTCGAGCGCCTGGTGGAAGGTATTGCCACCATTGCCGCGGCCTTCTACCCGAAGAAGGTGATCGTGCGCATGTCCGACTTCAAGTCGAACGAGTACTCCAACCTGATCGGCGGCAACCAGTACGAGCCGCATGAAGAAAACCCGATGATCGGCTTCCGTGGCGCGTCGCGCTATATCGCCGACTCTTTCCGCGACTGTTTCGAGCTGGAAACCCGTGCGCTGAAGAAGGTGCGCGACGAAATGGGTCTGACCAATGTCGAGATCATGATCCCCTTCGTGCGCACCCTTGATGAGGCACAAAAGGTAGTGGCGCTGCTCAAGGAGCAGGGCATCGAGCGCGGCAAGAACGGCCTGCGCCTGATCATGATGTGCGAAATCCCGTCCAACGCCCTGTTGGCCGAACAGTTCCTCGAGTATT
>NZ_JAYRLZ010000144.1:0-10687 GCF_041904975.1 Chitinimonas sp.
CCCGAGCGTGGCATTCGTGGTGCTGCCGGCGCAAGTCACCGCGCAATACTGGCGCATCGAGCTATTCGACGCCGCCAACCCGGCCGGCAATATCGCGCTGGGCCGGCTGTTTCTCTGCCCGGCGTGGCAGCCGGCCTACAACATCAGCTACGGCCTGCAGTGGGGCCACGAAACAACCACCCAAGTCGAGCAATCGCGCGGCGGGCAAGAGTTCTTCGACCGCCAACAGCCCATTCGTACAGTGCGTTTTGCGTTGGATTGGCTCACGCAGAACGAGGTATTCGGGCCGGGTTTCGATCTGGTACGCCGCCAAGGCATCGACCGCGAAGTGTTCTTCGTCTACGACCCAGCCGACACGCAGTTTTCAGTGCAGCGCAGCTTCCCGGCTCGCCTCAAGGCCCTGCCCAGCTTCTTGCTGGCGAACAAGGCGCAGAACACCACGGCGCTGGAGTTGCGCGAGTTGATTTAACGCCACCGCAGATTCGTCAGCAACCGACCGCCGCAAGGCGGTTTTTCTTTTTCTGGAGACAAGCAGATATGGCCTCAGTGACCTTTTCGCCCGTAGTCGGCGGCGATGGCTCGACCGTCACGGACGGCAGCGATGCCAGTACCGGCCTGGACGCGGGCGGCTGGCGCGTCCGATTTGTGCCAGCACTGGCGCAAGTTGTAGCGGTCGCGCAATGGTTGGTCGGCTGGGTGAATGCCCAAGTGGCGGCCATCGCCCTGAATGTCAGTGCCGCCAGCGGCAGCGCCACCAGCGCCAGCAATAGCGCCACGGCGGCCGGCAATAGCGCATCGTCCGCCTACGTGTCAGCCGGGCAGGCACAGACCAGCGCCACGGCGGCAGCCGCCAGTGCAGCGCAAGCGTCTGCCGTCACCGGCTTGCCACTGCCGGCCACGCCCGGCGCTGTGCTGCAAGTCAATGCCGGCGCTACCGGCTACCAGCTGGCAAAGCTGGCCAGCACCGACCTGGCCGACGCCGCAGCGCTGGCCACCGCCATGCGCCGCGCCAAGCTGGCCCTGTATCTGCAGCTATGACGCAGGCGCCCTGAGCGCGACACGCCACCTCATCTTTACCCAACAGGAGCCAAGCAATGGCCTTTGAAGCCTTACTCATCAGCGCCATCCAGCCCGGCCTTAGCGTCACGCTGAGCGCAAACACCGGTACCAATCTGCGGCTGTTGGCCGATGTATCGCCAGCGAGCGGCATTGCCGGCGCAGTGGATTGGCTACGCGGCGGATCGCGCGTCACCGAGGCCACAGCCAGCAGCAACAGCGCGTCCGCGCAGACGGTGCAAGTCGTCGAAGGTACCGAAGCCACACTGTTCGGTGCCGCCACCGGCGCGGTAACCATCACCGGTACCAATACCATCAACCGAACGAACGCCGGCTTTCTGGCCGACCGCTGGGAAATCGGCCAGCGCTGTGCCTTGCTGGCAGCCGGCAATGCTGCGCTGCTCGCCGACGAAGGCAAGGTACTGACGATTACCGCAGTGACCGACACCGCGATCACGGTATCAGGCCCAGCGCTCACCAATGGCGCGGTGCCGGCCGGGTCTCGCCTGGTGCGGCTCACCGGCGATTACGTCAAGAGCATCCCGGCGCTGTCCGGCACATCGCCTACCGTGCCAAACGCATCGCTTTTGGGTGATCAGTCAGTGGATAGCTCGATCGACAAAACCGGCAACTCGCTGGGAAGCAAGACGATGCTGCTGGTGGGCGTGACGGCTGCATTAACCGGCGGCGATCGCATCGAAATCCGGGCAAAACAGGGGCTGATGTAATGACGATCGGTGCTAAAGCAATCGCAATACAGGGGCCGCTAGGCAATGCTGCCGGCGTGGCACTGCAAGGCGGCAGCACACCCATTGGCGCCGGCCTGCTGCTACCAGAAATGGGTGCTGGCCCTTATAAACTCAGCGATGGCGGGATCTATCTACGTTCTGGTACAGCGGTGCCGGCGGCAAACTATCCGGCTGCGGCGCAGAGCGACCTGCTAAAGGTCTATGGCATTCAGCAAAACGGTTTGCCTACTCCTGTTGTTGCGAGCAGCTGGGCGACCAATGGCGCAGGGATATTTGTCGTTGTTTCGGCCGGCAATTTCACCGGTCAGCAAATCATCGTTTCGCGGGATAACGGCCAGTCTTTTCAGAATGCCAGTGTGAATTTTGCGCTGGGAAATGCACCCGTTTCAGACGTGGCATGGAGCGCGGCGCTCAACCTCTTTATCGCAGTCGGCTCGTACCAAAATGCCATCCTGGTCTCAACCAGCCCGGATGCAGTGACCTGGAGCCAAGCAGCAACGATTTCTGGCACCACAATTTATGGCCCGCGCATTGCGGTCAATGGCGCGGTGATCGCCATTGCGGCAAATCAAAACGACCTCAATCCGCAGACGCAGGTGTGGCGATCCAGTAATGCCGTCAATTGGTCACAGGCCGCCCTGGCGCAAACTATCTCCAGTAACGGCATTGCTTTGCAGCTGGTTGCAACCGGTGGGCGCTTCTTCTTAGTAGGGGGGCGGAGCAACGGCAGTGCGGTATTGGGCTATCAATCGACCGATGGTACGACATGGACGAATGCCAGCTTGCCGGACTACAGCATTCAGAACGCCAGAATTTGCGCCGGTGGTGGCGTCTTCCTGTTTGCCCGATTCTCGCAGCTGTGGACCAGCACCGATCTTGGGACGTGGACGGCAATCACGACAGCACCTGGCTTTGGTGGCGGATATCCGTCGGCCTTGGGCTTGCTAGGCATTCCTAGCTTCATCAATGGCGCGTTCCTGATCCCGACGGCGTGCAATAGCCCGACCTTTCGGGACGTCAACTTTCTGAGCTTGTCGCTAGACGGCGTGCTCAAGCTGCGCTGGCTGGCAGGACAAACGTCGGCCGTGGCGAACGACTGCCCTTTGTTGATCGGAGCCGGCAGTACGCTCATAGGCATGAACTCCGGCGTACAAAACTCGGGCTCTGCCGCTAACACCAAATACTGGCGCACCACCGGCTGGCCCGCGCCTGACTATGTGGGCACGCCGCTCACCGCCGGCGTGCAAGGCCCGAACGGGCAGAGCAACCTCGTTTACTACCCAAGGATAGGCTGATGGATCAAGTCATTATTCTGGACGGGCCTGCGCCCATGGATGGCCGGCCGCGCCTGGTGATTACCAACGTCGCCAGCGACAACGCCAGCAAAACAACCGTGTCGGCTGACTTTGCCGATATCACCTGCCCGCGTGGCACCACACTGACGTTTACCGCCGAGCTGCGCGGCACCGATGGCAAGGTGCTGCCGGTGGCCGATACCTTTCGGATGCCGATCAGCAAGCGCGGCGGCGGCGAGGGCATGCTGCTGGCGACAATGACGGCCGGCATTGTCACGGTGATTGCGCCCTTTACCGCCATCACCGACGACGGCGCCTGGCTGGTCGATCAGGCCACCATCAACGCCAGCTTGCCACCGGCCAAGCAGATGCAGTTTCGCGGCTGTACGGTCAACGTCTACCGGGCAGCCCCATGAGCCGCGCCCGCCTCGCCCTGCTGCTACTCGGCTCGATGTTGATGGCGACCGCCGGCAGCCTGATCGCCCTTGGTCATGCGCTGCTTGGCTCGCCGGATCGCGCCATGAATACCGCCATCGGCAACGACCAAGCGCTTAATGCCGCGCTCGGCGGCAGCCCCGACGAAACACTATCGAGCCGAGCCAACCGTGCGCGCGCCGAGGGCCGCCGCTGGGGTTGCCTGCTATGCCGCCTGCTCGACCGCATCCAGCCCAACCATTGCCGCGACAGCAGCGGCATCTGAACCCGGAGACACCATGCCAGAAGAGCGCAACTTAACCGACGACGACGTCAAAGCGCTGGCCCGCGCGCTGCTGGATGAGCTGGCCGAAAAATCCGCGAGCACGCTGGGCAAGGTGCTGCTCAACGTGCTGTGGAAAACCGCCCTGCTCGCCTGCTTGGGAATGCTGGCCTGGGGCTACACCAAGGGCGTGAAGCCCTGACTTAAGCCGGCTGCCGATTGGGCGCAGCCGGCGCGCCTGGTTGTGTTGCGGCAAGGGGCGGCAAGGAGTAGAGCGCGCGAATATCGTTCGCGGTTTGCGCCTTGCCCGCGTCAATTCGGTTTATCTGAATGCCTGCCACGGTAAGCGCCTTGTCTTTGCGAGCATCGCGCTCTTTCTGCGCCGGCCGGCTGTGGTGCGGGCCGTCTAGTTCGATTACGCCGACCACTTCAAACGCCTGATTCATGACCACGAAATCGGCCACCAGCCGGTCGATCTTGTTTCCCCACTGCATGCGATTGACGCCTTTCTTGACGTCAATCAGCTGCGACAGCGCCACCTGGGGGAATACGCGGTATTCCGGCAGTGCCGCCAGCAATTGCGCATAAAACCGTTTTTCGCCGCCCGTTAAAAACTCGCGCTTCACAAATGGCCACGGCCCGTTGCCACCGCTGCCCTGGCTGGCCTTCGCCTTGGCGACCGCCACCAATATCAAAACCAGCGCCAAGAACGCAAACAGAAAGTAGATCACGGCAATCCTGCTTTTGAGATGAGAAAGCGCCGATCTTAATACAGCTTCCCGCCCATTTCGCGCTCCGGCGCATCACCAGCCCCGCAATGCGGGGCTTCGTTTTTGGAGAATC
The DNA here is from genome assembly GCF_041904975.1 of Chitinimonas sp. Classification (NCBI taxonomy): domain Bacteria; kingdom Pseudomonadati; phylum Pseudomonadota; class Betaproteobacteria; order Neisseriales; family Chitinibacteraceae; genus Chitinimonas; species Chitinimonas sp. The sequence goes on from NZ_JAYRLZ010000144.1 coordinate 4,641, forward strand.
GCCTATGTACCGAGATATCAAACGCATCCTGCCGCTTCTGATCGTCGCCGCCCTGTTGATCGGCGGTGCCAGCTGGTTCGCCGGGCTGATCGGCCGGCCCGAGCTGGCTGCCAGCCTGCAATGGATCGGCATTGCGGTGGCCGCGACCGGCGTGGCCCATATCCAGCGCCGCATCCTGCTGCCCAAGATTGATTTGCAGGCGCTGGGCAGCAAAGCGTCCGAGCAGCCAACCGGCGCTGGGCTGGCGTTCCTTGGGTTGTGCTATTTGGTCGCCACGCTGATCCAGACCCTTGCAGCGGTATCGGCGCGATGAGGGCCGCGCTGCTATGCCTGCTGCTGTGCTGCGGCGTGCTGGCGGCGCCGGTACCAGAGCGCGCCCTGCAGTACCTGCCCATGCTGCGCAGCCTGTCAGCCGAGATCCTGCCCGATGTGCAGCCGGCGCTGTTTGCCGGGCAAGTCGAGCAGGAAACCTGCCCGTCGCTCACGTCTTCGAAGTGTTGGAACCCGCACGCCGAGCTGAAAACCGCCCGCGAATATGGCTTTGGCCTGGGCCAGCTGACGGTGACCAGCCGCTTCAATGCGTTTACCGACGTTCGCAAGCTGGATCGCCAGTTGGCCGGCTGGCAATGGCACGACCGCTACGATGCGACCAGCCAGCTGCGCGCTCTGCTGGTAATGGATCGAGCCTGCCGGCGCTATGCGGCCGGCGCCGCCGGCGAGGATGCCGACGCGATGATGCTGGCTTGTTACAACGGCGGCGGCGGGGGGCTGGTATCTGACCGGGCCCTCTGCCGCGCCACACCAGGCTGCGACCCGGATCGCTGGTGGGCAAACGTCGAGCGCACAAGCAACAAGAGCCGCAAGCGATGGCAGGGCTACGGCATGAGCGCGTTCGATATCAACCGCGCCTACCCGCACAACATCATCAGGGTGCGGTCGGCCAAGTATGAGGAAGCCATGAGGGGCGACCCATGAGCTTGCTTGCTCTTATCCCCTGGCCCTACCGCTGGCTGCTGCTGGCCGGCCTGTGCTGCGCGCTGTTCGGCACCGGCTACATCAAGGGCCGTGCCGCTGAGCAGCGCGAGCATGTTGCAGAGCAGCTCGCCGCCATGCAGGCTGAAGCGGCCCGCCTCGCCCGCGACCAGCGCCGAGCAAACGACGCCGCAGCAAAGGCGGCTGCCGACACCGCCACGGCCGCCCGCACCATTGCCACCGTGAGAACCCGCTATGTCCAGCTGCCACCTAGCACTGTCGCTGCTGATTGCCGCCTGTCTGACGACAGGCTGCGCCTGCTACGTGCCGCCATCGCCGCCGCGAATGGTGGAGATACCTCCCAACCTGCGGCAGCCCTGCCCGCCTCTACCCGAGCCGGCAGCCGCTGACCCGGACTCGCTGGCCCTGACAATGATCGACTGGGCCGACCTGTATGCCCGCTGCGCCCACACCACCACCGGCCTGCAAAACGCCTGGCCGGTAACCGGAGATTGATATGCGCTACCTGATCGCTGTTGTCTTACTGCTTGTCCTGACCCTGACCGGCTGCGCCAGCCATGCACCAGACCCAAACTATGCGGCTTATCTGGCCGCGCAAACCAAGCTGGCCAGCCTTGAGCAAAAGCCACTGGTTGAAATCAAAGCCCTGCCCGGCCAGACCATCAGCGGCTTAGCCGGCGTCACGGTCTATGCCCCACAGGGCGGCGCCCCAGCCAGCCAGATCGCCGCCCCTGCCGCACAGGCCGACCCATGGGCCGGCGTCGCCAGCGCCGCGCTTGGCGTACTAGGCAGCGTGGGCAGCAACGCCATCATGGGCAAAGCTGCGGTTGGCATAGCTGGCGCCCTGCGCGATGCCGGCACGGCTGGATACAGGTATGTGCAGGCGCCGGCCAGCAATGTGAGTGTGAGCAGCGTTGATAGCCACAACAGCGCGACGACGACGGACAGCCATAACAGCACGGTGACCAGCACTAGCACGGTGACGGCGCCGACCGCCATCAATAGCAATAATCCGGTGACGACGGGAGCGGGGAAGTAAGAGAAGTGACGATGGCCGGGTTAGGTACTTGAAAGCGAGCCCGGTCAAAAAAGGCATATTCCTAGTCTCTAGGCGAGTTCACTTCTAACAATGTCAAGGAACCGAAGTCGTGCTTTAGTGACAGCATCTAGAACGGGCCATTCAGCATTTGGATCGGCTTTTTGTAGCCAATCATAAGCCTTCTGGGTATATGATATATGTGCACTGTAAAGTTCGACCAGCGCCCTCCTCAATTCTCCCATGCAAAGAATATCAAGCTGTAAAAAGCAACTAGTCGCTTCGCGGGCGTGCAGCTGTTTTGTACGATGTATTTCTTCAACCAAATTAGGCTTGTGCAAATAATACTTAATTTCTATCAGGTACTCGTATGTCAAATCCATTGCATATAGAAACTTGACAATCAGATCTCTTTGCTGTGCCTTTTTTTCCGCCTTCATGTCCTCAAGTCGTTTTTACATAAACCCATGAAAATCAATATTCTTTAGATAGAGCTCATGCTTTCTACGCTGCGCATCTCTCTCGCCATCTTGGGCGAACTGCTGTTTACGCTGAATGATATTAAATATCAACGTTACAATTATTCCGGCAATAGTGGATAACGCGCTCAAAAGTGCCACTTGAAAGTCCATCTTCATCCTCACCTCTCATACTTGTCATCGTTGATGAGAAAAACACAAAGGTTTAATCCTGAGCAGAGACGTGCGCAGTGTCGCTCTTCCTGATCCAGTCTATAAAAGCATTATTCGAATCATCTGGATGCAAGATGCCGGCCACGATCAATTCATTACGGCACTCCCTTAATCCCCTAATATCGAAATTGGCGCCTAATCCAAGCCGTTTCAGACAATCTAGAAGGTCTTGCATTGGCAAGTTAACATCAACTTGTATTCCAATTTCTTCCAATCTACGCAAAATATATAGCCGTTCGGCACACTTGGGAGCTCCCCAATTGATGTCCTTTAAAGGCAAGCTGCTCGAAGCTTGAGCGGCGCTTTGCTGATCATTGGTGTGGCCCAGCATTGCAGTAATGTTTTGTTTCACAACTTCATCAATTGCGACCCGTCTCCCCTGTTGGTTTACGCAGGCACAGGATACGTCAGCCGTTGCAACTTGCTTAACGCCCCGCGTAACAACCTGGCGCAGCACAAATTCCTTCTCGCTGATCGAAACCAGCTCAGTATCGATCACCAGCCGGTCGCCAAGTTTGGCCGGTCGCAGATACTGGATATCGATGCGCGAAACCACGATGCCCAAGCCGCGCTCAAGGAACCACGACAGATCGACGATCGTTTGCCGCGCTTCGTCCAAGAACTCAAGATACCGGGCATTGTTGACGTGCCCAAAGGCGTCGCAATGGAAAGTGGTGACGGTCTTGCTGATCCGCGTTTCAGGCGGCAGCAGCGAATCATCTATCGAGGTGACAAACGGGCCGGGGGATTCCTTGGTCGGCAGAGGCGAGAAAGTAGGGCTGGCGAGGGGTGGTGGAGTATTCATGCGCGGAAGTCTACAACGGCAAGTCCGCTCGACACTACAGCAGGCATTCCGGCATAATCCGCCCCTTACTGATCGTTCCTACCAGAGCGATCGGACGCTCAGAAGTGTTGTATGAATCACTAAATGCCAGCTTCTGAGTGGTGTTTCAAAGTGGAGTATTTGCAAGTCGCTGATTCTGCAAAGAATTTAGCGGATTGCAAATCCGTGTAGGTCGGTTCGACTCCGGCTCGCGCCTCCAAACACCCCTGCCCCGATGGTGAAACTGGTAGACACAAGGGACTTAAAATCCCTCGGCGCAAGCTGTGCCGGTTCGATTCCGGCTCGGGGCACTCGATGACCTGCCCGCACAATCAAAAGCCTGCTGACCCAGCAGGCTTTTTGCATTTCTGCCCGGATTGAAGCTGGCGCTACACCACCCGGCATGGCACGCTGCCATGCCGGGTGGCAGCGACTACTTCGCTGGTGTCACATCTACCTGGATGATGGTTTCCACCTCATTGCCAGCCTCCGAGCGGTACACCACCTTGAAAGCATCGCGACCGAGCGCACCTGGCCTGGGCGTAAAGGTAAAGCTGCCGTCGGCATTGGACGTGATGCTGTGCCTGCTGCCAGGCACCACCCGCACAAACTCAGCCGGCCCGCTCAGATTGAAACCGGTGCTGCGCAAATCCAGGGTGCGGCTGGCATTGGCCGCGACAGTGAAATTGTCGATGCTGGTGGTAGCCGGCAGCCAGCGTGGCAGGCGCATATCGTTGACTGTCTTGATGGCCTCGGCACTGGCATCGAGTTTCCAGCGATTGACCATATAGTCCACCATGTTGTAGCCGGAGAATTTCGACCAGCGTATCAGCCATTGGTCTTTCTTTTGCTGATTGGTCTTGGGCAGATTCGCTGGCGAATTGACCGCATCATTTACATAGCTGCTCAGCACCTGGCGATACATTGCCCAGCCAAAACCATCGGCCAGCGAGAAATAGAAAGGATATTGGTCTTTCTGGTCAAAGCCCGGCTTGGTGCCATCGTTGATAGTGGTTTTCGCACGCGCCAACACTCGCCCGGCATAAGGCGCCCAGCCCCAGCCTGAGCCATTATCCGGGCTGGAAAATGGTGCCATTCTATCGGCGGCGGCCTTGGCAAAGATATTTACCGTGACTTCAACACCGCCATCGAACGTGAATCCATTGGTGTCGTAACCAATTTTCCATAAATGCGGCTGCATCTGCATTTCATGGCCCATTTCATGGAAATAACCCCATTCGCCCTCTTTACGCAAGGTGTCGATATTCAGGAAATTACGCGACGCCGCCACATGGTAAGGGCCCTGGATCGGGTAGCCCGAATGCAGATAGCCATTGGAAATCTGCACATCAAAATTGATCCGGTCCGGGCCGGTGCGATAATTCTCGGTGCCGCCCACCCAATCCTGGAAAGCGACAAATTCATCCCAATAGCGCAGCAAATCTTCCGGTTTGTCGAGCTGCCGTATCATCGACGACGGCACCGATACCGCCAGATGATCAGTAACCAGCTCGGCATAGGGTGCCGGGTTTTGCCGGATACGGTTGACCCAGTCCGCCGTAGTGGTTTTGCCGAGGATGAAATACGGCGCCTCGATGGCGCCATCAATCACCACCGGCAATTCGCCCAGCTGGCGCGGCTTTTTACCATCGGCCCCTTCCAGCACATCGATATAAATGGCACCGCCATAGGGCGAGGCAATCTGGGTGGCAGCCTGGCGGATTTCCGCGCTGCGCTGGATGCCGCTGGGCATGCGCAGCCATTTATCGTTTTCGCCGATATTGTCGACATGGCCGCTGAGGCGGATGTAATAGCCCTTGCCCACCAGCTCTGGCGGCACGGTAATGGTGACGATCTCGCCCGGTGCCGCATACATGCCGGTGGCCAGCATGCCGGTCCAGTTGCCGTTGATCAGCACCTTCTGGCCTTGCAGGCGGCGCGCCTCGCGCGGGATGGCGCCATAGGACGATTCGGCGGTGCGATGGGCGCGGATTTCCGCCAGCGGCAGGCTATTGAGGGTACGTACTTCATCGCGCAGCTGCGACTTCGCTATCGCATCGCTGATCGGGTTGACCAGACTAGGGGTGGGTGGCGGACCGGGTGGATTGCCGCCACCGCCGGCGCTGCCATCGCCGCAGGCGGCAATGAACAACAGGCTGCACAAGCTGAACAGGGGACGGATAGTCGTGCGTATCGTGCTCATAGAGGGTTCCTGGCGTGGAAAGACAAACAGCGTGGGCCGGCATGGCGGTATTCGCCACCGCGCCACGATTGTGCGCAGACCAGCCAGTGGCAGCCAGCTGCCAGGGCTAAGCAATCGCTAATATTGCGATCCATATGGCCTCGCTTGGCGCAAATGCGGCACACTGCCCGCGCACGCTTGGCAGCGGCCGGCGAGCGCCTGCTTCGCATCCGATCAATCAGCTCTACCTAGGCTCTGTTGACATTTTGCCGACGGTCGCGCCGGGTCGAGTTTTGCGGTAAATCAAGGCGGAATGAGTGC
>NZ_JAYRLZ010000145.1:0-10653 GCF_041904975.1 Chitinimonas sp.
TCACTGCGGAAAGGTTAAGCCCCCGGATACCGATCAGCAGGTCTTCAAGCCAGCGGCTTACCCCGCTGGCTTTTTTTGCTTGGGTTTCGCTTGGAAGCGGTTTGCCAAATGGCTGCGTGACCCTGATCCGGGGGCTGCAGTGCTCGAAAACCCAAGGTGCGCCGGTAGTTGCGGTTCCTGCGCGCCGGGCGCACCCGGCTGACGACCCTTCGCTGATGTTGCAAACAGACACTCAGGCTTGAGCAACTGGCTTGGGGGCTGCCGTTTGCAAATCGCGCCCCGGGTCAGTCGGTTTGCCGTTCAAGCAAAAAGCCAGCGCCCACATCACAGGCCAGCGCCTCGCTCAAGAGCGGCAGTGTGCCTTGCAGTTCATCGTGCAGCAGCCAGGGCGGGTTGAGGATGAACAGGCCGCTGCCATGCATGCCGAAGCCGTCATCGCGCGGCCGGTGCACCGATAGTGTGGCGTGCAGCCAGCTCTTGCATGGCAGCCGCTTGAGGCGGTCGATCATCGCACGCGGCTCGGGGCGTTGCAGCAGCGGGTACCAGACCGCATAGATGCCGGTGGCGAAGCGCTGCAAGGCATCCTCCAGCGCTTCAACCACACGCTGGTAATCACGCTTTTCTTCATACGGCGGGTCGATCAGGGTGATGGCTCGGCGCGGAGGGGGTGGCAATAGCGCCTTCAGGCCGGCAAATCCGTCCGCTTTTTTCAGCAACGCGCGCCGTCCCAGGCCCGCCAGGTTTTCTTCCAGTAGCGGGAAGTCAGTCGGATGCAATTCGAACAAGCGCAAGCGATCTTCTTGGCGCAGGCACTGGCTGGCAATCAGCGGCGAGCCAGGATAAAAGCTCAGGCCGTCATCGTTGTAGCCACGAATCAGCGCGACATAGTCGGCCAGCCCTTCCGGCAGATCCTGCCGCTCCCACAGGCGGGCAATGCCGCCGCGAAATTCGGCATTCTTTGCGGCATAGCCGCTATCGAGCTGATAGCAGCCAGCGCCGGCATGGGTGTCGATATACCAGTAGGGCTTGTCCTTCTGATTCAGATAGTTCAGCAGCCGGCACAGCACATAGTGTTTGAGGACGTCGGCATGGTTGCCGGCATGAAAGGCGTGGCGATAACTGAGCATGGTGTTCTGAACCTGGGCGAAGGGGCGATTTTAACGAGTTTGGCGTACAGACGCCCATCGGATATCCATATGCCGAATCAGTTTTTCGGCCGGGCGCCGCTTCTGGTAAAACTGCAGCATGAATTGCCGGCCACTTGCCGGCAGGCAAACTGTGATTCACACCATCATGAGCCCATCCGCACACCGCCTTACCCACCTCAAGCAACTGGAAGCCGAATCCATCCATATCATTCGTGAGGTGGCGGCAGAATTCGACAATCCGGTGATGCTCTATTCCATCGGCAAGGATTCGGCGGTGATGCTGCACCTGGCGCGCAAGGCGTTTGCGCCCGGCACGCCGCCGTTTCCGCTTTTGCATGTCGATACCACCTGGAAATTCCAGGAGATGTACAAGCTGCGTGAAAAGCAGCGCGCCGAAGGCTGGAAGCTGATCACCCATGTGAATGAGGCAGGCCTCAAGGCGGGCATCAATCCGTTTACTGCCGGCTCGGCCAAGCATACCGACGTGATGAAGACCGAGGGGCTGAAACAGGCGCTCAATCAGTATGGCTTCGATGCGGCTTTTGGCGGCGCCCGTCGTGATGAGGAAAAAAGTCGCGCCAAGGAGCGGGTGTATTCCTTTCGTGATCGCCACCACCGCTGGGACCCGAAGCGGCAGCGCCCCGAGCTGTGGAATATCTATAACGCCAGGATCGACAAGGGCGAGAGCATTCGCGTGTTTCCGCTATCGAACTGGACTGAACTCGATATCTGGCAATACATCTATCTGGAAAATATCGAGATTGTTCCGCTGTACTTCTCGGCCGAGCGGCCGGTGGTCGATTACAACGGTACCCTGGTGATGATCGATGATGAGCGCATCCTGCAGTACCTGACGCCAGAACAGAAAGCCAGCATCCAAACCCGCCCGGTGCGCTTTCGCACCCTGGGCTGCTACCCGCTGACCGGCGCGGTGGAGTCCACCGCCACTACCTTGCCGGAAATCATCCAGGAAATGCTGCTCACCACGACCAGCGAGCGGCAGGGCAGGGTGATCGACCACGATTCGTCCGGGTCGATGGAAAAGAAAAAGATGGAAGGCTATTTCTGATGGGCAGGTGAAAAGTGAAATGTGAAAGGTGAAACGTGGCACACGATGGTGACAGGATCGGGCCTTGATGCAATTCACCGTGGCGTAAGCAACGCCATCACATTTCACAAGGCGCAGCGCGCCATCACATTTCACACGGCGCGAAGCGCCATCACAGGATTTCAATATGTCTCATCAATCCGACCTCATCGCCAGCGATATTCTTGGCTATCTGAAGCAGCACGAGAACAAAGACCTGCTGCGCTTTATCACCTGCGGCAATGTCGACGATGGCAAGTCCACCCTGATCGGCCGGCTGCTGCATGATTCCAAGCTGATTTTCGAAGACCAGCTGGCAGCGATCAGCCGCGACTCGCAAAAGTACAACACCACCGATCAGGAAATCGACCTGGCCCTGGTGGTCGATGGCCTGCAGGCAGAGCGTGAGCAAGGCATTACCATCGATGTGGCATACCGGTATTTCAGTACCGAGAAGCGCAAATTCATCATTGCCGACTGCCCGGGCCACGAGCAGTACACGCGCAATATGGCCACCGGTGCCTCTACTTGCAATCTGGCCATCATCCTCATCGATGCGCGGCGCGGGGTGCAGACGCAGACGCGCCGGCATAGCCAGATTGTCAGCTTGCTGGGCATCCGCCATGTCATCGTTGCCATCAACAAGATGGACCTGGTGGACTTTGACCAGGCGGTGTTCGAGCGCATCCGCAGCGAATACCTGGCATTTGCGCAGTCGTTGGCCATTCCCGATATTCACTTCCTGCCGATGTCGGCCCTGCGTGGCGACAATGTAGTGAGTACATCGAGCCGGGCGCCCTGGTATCAGGGCCCCACCCTGATGCAGTTGCTGGAGACGATACAGATCGACCAGGATGTGCATCTCGATGCCTTCCGCCTGCCGGTGCAGTATGTCAATCGTCCGAATCTGGATTTTCGCGGCTTTTGCGGCACGGTAGCCGCAGGCAGCATCCGCCCCGGCGATGCCATTGTTGCCTTGCCATCGGGTCGGCACAGCAAGGTCAAGGCTATCGTGACTTACGAAGGTGAGTTGGCCGAGGCGTTTACCGGGCAGGCGGTCACCCTGACGCTGGACGATGAAATCGATATTTCCCGTGGCGATATGATCGTCAAGGTCAGCGAAACCCACCCGGCGGTATCGGCCACGCTGGATGCGCATGTGGTGTGGATGAGCGAGACGGCACTGGAGGTCGGCAAGGAATATCTGTTCAAGCTTGCCGGCAAGCAGGTATTCGGCCGGGTCGGGCAGATCCTGCATCGGATCGATATCAATAGCCAGCAAGAAGTGGCCGCCAGTGAGCTGGCGCTCAATGAAATCGGTCTATGCCGCATCGTGTTCAATGCGGCGGTGGTATTCGATGCCTACCGCGAGTGCCGCAGCACCGGCAGCCTGATCGTGATTGACCGGCTCAGCAATGCCACGGCCGGCGCCGGCATGGTGGTAGGTGCAGCGGCAGACTGTGCGACGGTGGCCGATCAGGATGAGTTGGCGCGCCTGCGCGCCTTCGAGCGGGAACTGAATCAGCTGGTACGCAAGTATTTTCCGGGCTGGGAAGCGCGCGATATCAGCCGGCTGCTGTGATCCTGGGCTCTGTTGGCGTTTTGTCGACAGAGCCTAGCTCAATAGGCGCCTTGGACGGCGATCATCGATTGCGATGATTCGCCGTTTTCACATTCCGCCTTGCCGCTCGGCAAGGCTTGCCGGTGCTTGCCGCATCGGGACTGGCGCGGCACTGCTGGTGCGCGTCTGCAGGGTTGGCATACAGCGTGCTTGATACAGCGCAGTCTGAACGAGAACTGCATTGCGAGTGGCCATGCTGTCCAAACTGAATCAGTACTTTGCCTCGAATGAAACCGCGCTCAAGCTGCGCGGCCTGCGCCAGGAGGTGATCGCCAGCAATATCGCCAATGGCGACACGCCGGGCTACAAGGCGCGCGATTTCGAGTTCTCCCACGCCTTGTCGTCGGTGCTGGCCGGGCAACAGAAACAAACCATGGGCCTCAGTAAGACCGACGGCCGTCACCTCGGGCCGGATGCGCGCAATCAGCTGGAAGTCGCGCTGATGTATCGCAACGATATCCAGCCTTCGATCGATGGCAACACCGTCGACATGAACACCGAAACGGCCAATTTCACCGACAACGCGGTGCGCTACCAGGCCAGCATCACCTTTATGCAGCAGCGCATCGCCGGCCTGCGTGCCGCCCTGCAATCGCAATAGTCGTGCATCACTGCCTGTCTTACTGCAAGGATACGCACCATGTCTCTGTTTCGAGTATTTGACATCGCCGGCTCGGCCATGACCGCGCAGTCGATCCGGCTCAATGCCACCGCCAGCAATCTGGCCAATGCCGAAAGCGCAACCAGCTCCACTGGCCAGCCCTATCGCGCCAAGCAGGTGGTGTTTGCCGCAACGCAGATGTATGCGAATCAGCCGCAGGCAGTTGGCGTGAATGTTGCTGCAGTGGGCGAAGACCAGTCGCCGCCACGGCTGGTATTCGACCCGAAAAACCCCTTGGCAGATGGCAGTGGCTATGTGGCCATGCCGAACGTGAATGTGGTCGAGGAAATGACCAATATGTTGTCGGCCTCGCGCGCCTACCAGACCAATGCCGACATGATGAACACCGCCAAGACCTTGCTGCAGCGCACCTTGCAGCTTGGCCAGGCTTGAGGAGAGTGAGATGGCCAGCGTAAGCAATGTCAATGCCGCCGGCGATGCCTTCACCGGCATGAACAAGGCAGCCAAAGCATCGAGCGATGCCCAGAGCACGCAAGATCGCTTTCTCAAGCTATTGATCACCCAGCTGAAGAACCAGGACCCGATGAACCCCACCGATAGTGCGCAGACCACCTCGCAAATGGCACAGATCAGCACGGTGAGCGGGATCGAGAATCTCAATGCCAGCATGAGCTCGATGATGTCGACCTTCAATGCCGCCCAGTCCTTCCAGGCCGCCGGCCTGATCGGCCATGAAGTAATGGCGAAAGGCGCGGCGATGGCCTTCGATGGCAGCAAGGCGGTGGCTGGCAAGGTGGTGGTACCGGAAGGCGGCGGCTTTGCCACCGTGTCGATCTACGACAAGAACAATCTGCTGGTGCGCACCATCGACGTCGGCTCCAAACCGGCCGGGCCACAGGACTTCAGCTGGGACGGCAAGGATAAGGACGGCAAGGATTTGCCGGCCGGCAAATATCTCGCTTCCGCCACCATCAAGGGCGCTGATGGCAAGACGGTCTCTGCCGACACCATGACCAATGTGCAAGTGTCCAGCGTCAGTCTGGGCACGGGTGGGGTGAAGCTGCACCTGGCAAATGGCGGCGACCTGGCCATGAGCGACGTGATCCAGATTCAATAGCAGCAGCTTGCAAGCTTATTGCCAATAACGCGGGAGACACGATCATGAGTTTTCAACAAGGCCTGAGCGGACTGGATTCCTCGTCGAAATTCCTCGACGTGATCGGCAATAATGTGGCGAATGCCAATACGGTCGGCTTCAAGGGTGCCCGTGCCGAGTTTTCCGATATCTACGCCAATACCCTGGCCAGCACCGGCCTGCAGGTCGGTATTGGTGGACGCACCTCGGGCGTGGCGCAGCAATTCAGCCAGGGCAATCTGAGCAATTCCGAAAACCCGCTGGATATGGCCATCCAGGGAAACGGCTTTTTCCAGGTGGTGGACAAGAACGGTTCAGTCAGTTACACCCGCAACGGCCAGTTCCAGCTCGATCGCGATGGCTATATCGTCAATAACGGTCAGCGTCTGGCCGGCTATATCACCGATGCCAACGGGCAGATCGTGCAAGGCGGCGGCACCAATCCGGGCGGCACGACCGCCATCAAGGTGCAGGCCGCCAGCATCGGTGGCCGCGCCACAGGTTCATCGGTCAATTCGGCAGCCGGCTTGCAGCTTGGGGTGAATCTGGATTCGCGCGCCCTGGTAACCAGCCGTGGCACCACCGCCTTGAGTATCAACGGGCTGAAATTCGACCCAACCGCCGGCTCGGCTGCGCCGACGATCAGCCCCAATCCGATCCGTGTGGCCGACTCGACCGGTGCCTACCATACCTTGCAGCTGCAGTTGGTCCACACTGCCCCGCAACAATGGCAATTGCAAACCGCGCTCGATGATACCGCCGTGCCTTCCGGCAACTTTAAAACTGCAGCGACACTGAGTTTCGATGCCAAGACCGGTGCCCTGACATCACCTAGCCCGACCAAGGTGATCATGTCACCCAGTGGGGCGCCACCGTTTGAAGTCAGCGTGAACTTCGGTAATGCTGTCGAGGACCGTGCCACACCACCCACGACAGTGAATGGCACCCTCACTGAGAACAACGCTGCAAAGCCGACCACGGTCAGCATCTCCGGCGCCAACCTGTCGCCGGCAACACCTGCCGGTGCCTTGCCGCCTTATACCGTTAAATTCTTCAAGCCCGACGGTACTTCCAGTGATCTGACCGTAACGTTGACGGCCGTCGGGCCTGGCACCAATACCTGGACCGCTACCATCACCGATGCCGGTGGCGGCACTTTTACCCCGGCAACTCTGGACCCCTTGGTGTTCATCGACTCGACTACCGGACTGGTAAAGAGTGGTGGCCTGCAGCAACTGACCCTGGCGACCACCAGCGGCGGCAATCCGGTCAATCTCACCGTCAATCTGGACCTCAGCACCATTACCCAGATCACCGGGGCCGGTGCTGCGGGCACGGCGGTGGCGCGCAGCACTACAGCCGTATCAACGACAGATTCCAATACCTTTACCAGCTCCACTTCGGCCACGGTGTACGATTCTCAAGGCAATCCGCATACCGAGACCTATTTCTTCACCAAGGTGGCGCCCAATACCTGGGAAATCCAGACTTCGTTCGATGGCGCCAAGCCGGTGATCCAGCCGAATTTCCTTACTTTCAATACCGATGGCACGCTCAATTCAGGTGGCACCTTCGCGCTGAACAACCAGATCCCGCCGCCCAACGGCGCGACCTCGCCGCTGTCGTTCAATACCATGCTCAAGGGCAGCACCCAGTTCGGTAGCGGCTTCAGCGTGAACAGCCTGTCGCAGGACGGCTATGCGCCGGGCAATATCACCGGCTTGTCGATCAGTGGCAATGGCCTGATCCAGGGCCGCTACTCCAATGGGCAGAACCAGAATATCGGTCAGATCGTGCTGTTCAACTTTGCCAATTCGCAAGGCTTGCAGTCGGTGGGCAGCAATCGCTGGGTGGAAACCTTTGCCTCCAACCAGGCGCGGGCCGGCGTGCCGGGCAGCAGTGATTTCGGCTCATTGCAGTCGGGCGCGCTGGAAAACTCCAATGTCGATCTGACTAAGGAGCTAGTGGATATGATCACCGCACAGCGCTCCTACCAGGCCAATGCCCAGACCATCAAGACGCAGGATCAAGTGCTGCAGACTCTGGTGAACCTGCGCTAAGCGCATTCGCCGGCTGGTCGGCGGCTCAAGGCCGGCAAGCCGGTGCGCAGGCGGCAAGGCTTGCCGCCTGAAGGAGAACATGATGGACCGTCTGATCTATATCGCCATGACCGGCGCCAAGCACGCCAGCCAGCAGCAGGCTACCGTGGCGAATAATCTGGCCAATGCCTCCACACCGGGTTTCAAGGAGCAGTTGGCGGCATCGCGTGCAGTGGCGGCGGTCGGCGGTGCCGGTTATGCCTCGCGTAGCTTCACCCTGGAGCAAACGATCGGTACCGACTTCAGCGCCGGGGCGCTGCAGACTACCGGCCGCGATCTCGATATCGCGCTGAAAACCGACGGCTTTTTCGCAGTGCAAACCAGCAGTGGCGAAGCCTATACCCGCGCCGGTGGCTTGCAGGTGGACGCCAATGGCATCTTGCGCAGTCGCTCGGGCGACCCGGTACTCGGTGACGCCGGGCCGATCACCATTCCTGAAAACAGCAAGATCAGCATCGGTGCCGACGGCACGGTCAGCGCTGCCTCGATCAGCAATCCTTCACAAGCCAACCAGGTTGGCCGTATCAAGCTGGTCAAGCCTGATGAGCGCACCCTCGACCGCGGTGCCGATGGCCTGTTCCGGCCGCGCGACGGACAGCCGGCGCCGGTAAATGAAACCGTGCAGCTGGCCTCCGGCGCGCTGGAATCGAGCAATGTCAATGCGGTGGGGCAGCTGGTGAAAATGATCGATTACCAGCGCAACTACGATATGCAGGTACGTTTATTGCAAGCAGCTGATCAGAATGCCAGGGCTGCTGCGGCGGTAATGAGCTTGAGCTGATCACGCCTACTGGCCGGCTAATTGAACGACAGGAAAAAAGGACGCCACCATGATGCGCTCGCTGTGGGTTGCCAAGACCGGCATGGACGCGATGCAGACCAATATCGACGTCATCTCCAACAATCTGGCCAATGTGAATACCAACGGCTTCAAGCGTAGCCGGCCGATTTTCGAGGACTTGCTGTACCAGACCCTGCGCCAGCCCGGAGGCGCCACCAGCCAGCAGACTGAATTGCCGACCGGTCTGCAGCTGGGCACCGGGGTGCGGCCGGTTGCTACCGAGCGCATCTTCACCCAGGGCAATCCGCAGCAAACCGGCAATCCGTATGATTTGATGGTGAATGGCCAGGGTTTCTTCCAGGTACAGATGCCCGATGGCACCACCGCCTATACCCGTGATGGCGCTTTTCAGCTCAGCTCGCAAGGACAGCTGGTCACTGCATCTGGCTATGCCTTGCAACCGGCGATCACCGTGCCGGCAGGCACCACCCAGTTCACGGTCAGCAAGGATGGGGTGGTGACGGCCGTGGTGAATGGCCAGACGGCTGCACCGGTGCAACTGGGCAATCTGCAGCTGGCTAATTTCATCAACCCGGCTGGCTTGCAAAGCCTGGGTGACAATCTCTACGCCGAAACCAATGCATCCGGCGCGCCGCAGGTGGCCGCGCCCGGCAGCAATGGGGTGGGGCAGGTCAACCAGAATTTTGTGGAAGTCTCCAACGTCAATATCACCGAGGAATTGATCGGCATGATCCAGGCACAGCGTGCCTACGAGATCAATTCGCGCTCGATCCAGACCTCTGATCAGATGTTGCAAAAGCTCACCCAGCTATAGCGCTGCGGGCCGAGCTGCTCGCCCGCTTCACCATGGATTGATCGCATTCACCACGGGATACTGACCATGTACCTGCGCCTAGTTACGCTCTTTCTCGGTCTGCTGCTGGCCGGCTGTGCCCATTCGGTGCCGCCCAGCATTGTGTCGATGCCGACCACGGTGCGCCCGGTGGCCAAACCGCTGCCCCAGCCGGCCAATGGTGCGATCTTCCAGGCTGCCGCTTCGCGTGCCCTGTTTGAAGACCGCCAGCCACACCAGATCGGTGACAATATCACCGTACAAATCCAGGAACAGGTCAGCGCCAGCAGCCAGTCGAACAATACGGCCGAGCGCAATGGCAGCGCCACCACCAAGGTATCGGCTGGTGGCAACTCCAAGACCTTTGGCAATCTGCTCAATGGCCTGAATATGGACTTGTCGCACGACAACAAATTTGCCGGCAAGGGTCAGACCAGTGCCAGCAATACCTTTACTGGCCAGATTACCGTCACCGTCAACGACATCCTGCCCAATGGCAATCTGGCCATTGCCGGGGAAAAGCAGGTGAATATCCGTGGTGAAATCAGCTATTTGCGCGTTTCCGGCGTGGTCAGCCCACGGGATATCCTGGCGGGCAATGTGGTATCCTCGACCAAGATTGCCGAGGCCCGCATCGAAGAAATGGGCACCGGCGCCGTCGCATCAGCCGACAAGGCTGGCTGGTTGCAACAATTCTTCTTCAGTTTCCTGCCCTTTTAGCGACTCATGATCCGACACCGTGCTGCCCGACTGTTCCTGAGTGTGTGCCTGGCCCTCGCTGGTGCCGAGGCGGTGGCGGAAAAGCTCAAGGAGCTGGTCAGTGTCGGCGGGGTGCGTGATAACCAGCTGATCGGTTATGGCCTGGTAGTAGGCCTTGATGGCAGTGGCGACCAGACCACCCAGACGCCCTTCACGGTGCAGAGCGTCATCAATATGCTCACCCAGCTTGGGGTGCAGCTGCCTGCCAGTACCAGCCTGCAACTGAAGAACGTGGCCGCTGTATCGGTGACTGCCACGCTGCCGCCGTATTCGCGCCCCGGCCAGCGTATCGATATCACCGTGTCGTCGATCGGCAATGCCAAGTCGCTGCGCGGCGGCACCTTGCTGATGAGCCCGCTCAAAGGGGCCGATGGCCAGGTATATGCGGTGGCGCAGGGCAATGTGGTGGTGGCCGGCGCTGGCGCGTCGGCCGGCGGTTCGTCCACCCAGGTCAATCAATTATCGGTAGGCCGCATTCCCGATGGCGCCACGGTAGAGCGCGAGGTGCCGGGCGGGGTGGGGCAGGGCGATTTCATCACCCTGGCGCT
>NZ_JAYRLZ010000444.1:0-1905 GCF_041904975.1 Chitinimonas sp.
AGCAACGGACGCCAGCCTCAGCAAACTGCCGGTTCACGCACTCGCCGTGGACGCGCGCGATGTGGTATGGGCAGGCAGCGACAAGGGGGTCTATCGCAGTGTGGATGGCGGGGTAAGCTGGCAGGCTGCCGGCAAGCTGGAGGCTGCAGTGACCGCCCTGCAAATTGATGCGCAGGGCGTTATCTACGCCGCAAGCTATGCCGGCGTGTTCAAGAGCCGCGATGGCAGCAGTTGGGAGTCGATCAACCAGGGCATAGGCATAGCCGGCTATCCGGTACCGCCCCATGTCAATGCGCTGGCACTGGATACACGCGGCAATCTGTATGCTGCGACTAGCAGCCAATTCGGATTTTTGCAGATACTCGGTGGCGGGGTATACAAGAGCAGCAACGGCGGTGCTAGCTGGGCGGCGGTGAATCGGGGGCTGTCCAGTTCCGAAAACAACGCCTTTGACATCACCGCCCTGGTGACGGATCGCGCCGGCAATCTGCTGGCGGCCAGCCCTGGTTTTGACAGCTTGAATCCCTATTCGGGGGGCGGGATTTTCCGCAGCAGCGATGGTGATAGCGGCTGGCTAGCCACAGGCCAGGCTGGATTGAGCGATTTACGCGTGTATGCGCTGGCGCTTGATGCGAATGGCCGCCTCTACGCCGGCCTTGGCCAGGGCATTGCCCGCAGTGATGATGGCGGGGCCAGTTGGCGCGACGCCAGTCAGGGCCTCAGCAATCTGACCGTGAGCAAGATGGTCAGCGATGCGGCTGGCAGGCTGTTCGCCTTGAGTGAGCAAGGTCTGAGTCGCAGCGTGGATGGTGGGCGTAGCTGGCAGCATGTGGCTAGCGAAGCCAGTCGCGGCAACCGCACCATTCTGGATATCCATGCCGACGCGCAATCGCCGGTGTATGCCGCAGGTAAAGCGGTATCTACCTCGATAGGAGCTACCGGCACGTTTTACCACGAGATCATGGTGCTCTATAGCAGCAGTGATGGCGGGGCGAGCTGGCAAGACCTGAAGCCTTGGTATCACGAGGCCTGCGCGGCCATTGCGCGATCGGCGGATGGCAAGGTGTATTGCGGCGATGAATATGGTCGGGTGTACCGCATCGACGGTCGACATGAGAGCGGCGTACTGGTTGCCGGTAGCTTTGGTGAAGGTCCGGTGCGCAAGCTGCTGGCCGATAGCCGTGGCGATCTGCTTGCCCTGCTCAAGGAGCGCGTTTACCGCAGCAGCGACGGTGCGATCAGCTGGCAGCCGCTTGAGCCGGCGCCGGGGCTGAAGCGCATCAACGCCATGCTCACTGACGCTGCCGGCACTATCTACCTGGCTGGTGAAGGCGGGGTGTACAAGTCGCCCAATGGCAATGGCTGGCAGGCGCTGAACCTCGGACTTGGCGGCGCTGCAGTGGACGCCATGGCCATCGATGCGAATCAGCAGCTGTACGTGGCGAACAGGCTCGGCGTCTACCAGCTTGGCGCCATCGATCAATTCTGGTCACGATTGGCCGTTTTGCCTGGCGATGCGCCGGTGACCGCGCTGCTGGTGAGTACCGATGCCATTTTCGTAGGCACGCGCGCGGCGGGCATCTATCGCTACGATCCAGCGGCCACGCCTGTCAACGCGCGGCTGTTGAATGTATCGGCGCGCGCCAATATGCAGCTGGGCGACAAAGTGGGTATCGCCGGCTTTGTCATCAAGGGTGGCAGCAAAACCGTGCTGATCACCGCGCGGGGCCCATCGTTGACCGGCATGGGGGTTGGCGGCGCATTGGCTGATCCGAAGCTGCGGGTAGTGGATGCCAGTGGCCGGGTGATTGCCAGCAATGACAATATCGGCGTCGGTGACAATAGTCCGGTGGCGGGGCGGGTCGAAGGCCTGCCGACCGAGGCGCGCGAACGCGCGCTACTGCT
>NZ_JAYRLZ010000146.1:0-10497 GCF_041904975.1 Chitinimonas sp.
CCACGGCGGTTGTTGCGGTCGCGATTGCCGCGGCTGGCCGGTTCCGGTTGCTTCACTTCCGGCTCGGGCTCGCCCTTGAAGAAGTTGACGATGCGGGCAAACAGCGATGGCTTGGCGGCTGGCTCTACCGGCTTTTCTTCGCGCACCGGGGCGGGTTGTGCCGGGGTGATGCCCTTGACGGCGGCTTCCTGGCGCGGCTTGGCCGGCTCGTTGTCCTTGCCGTGGCTGTGCTCTTCCTCGGTCGGTGCTTCCATCATCTTGTAGGACGGCAGCACTTCCTCGATATGGTTGAGGTCGTCGTGGCGCAGGCGGGTGACGGTGTAGTTCGGCGTTTCCAGGTGGATATTCGGGATCAACACCACGCCGACCTTCAGGCGCGATTCGATCGAGAAGATCTCGGCGCGCTTTTCGTTCAGCAAGAAGGTGGCGACATCGACCGGCACCTGGGCGTGGATGGCGCCGGTGTTTTCCTTCATCGCCTCTTCCTGGATGATGCGCAGGATATGCAGGGCGCTCGATTCGGTGCCACGGATAAAGCCGGTGCCATGGCAGCGCGGGCAGGGCTGGTGGGCGGTTTCGCCCAAGGATGGCTGCAGGCGCTGGCGCGACAGTTCCATCAGGCCAAAGCGCGAGATCTTGCCGGTTTGCACGCGGGCACGGTCGTGGCGCAGGGCATCGCGCAGGCGGTTTTCCACCTCGCGCTGGTTGCCGGCCTTTTCCATGTCGATAAAGTCGACGACGATCAGGCCACCCAGGTCGCGCAGGCGCAGCTGGCGGGCGATTTCGTCGGCGGCTTCCAGATTGGTGCGGGTGGCGGTCTCTTCGATATCGCCGCCCTTGGTGGCGCGGGCCGAGTTCACGTCCACCGATACCAGCGCTTCGGTATGGTCGATGACGATGGCGCCGCCCGATGGCAGGCCGACTTCACGCGAGAACGCGGTTTCGATCTGATGTTCGATCTGGAAACGCGAGAACAGCGGGACATCGTCCTTGTACATCTTCACCCGGTTCACAAAGCCGGGCATGACATGGCTCATGAACTGGCGGGCCTGCTCGTACACGAATTCGGTGTCGATAAGGATTTCACCGATATCAGGCTGGTAGTAGTCGCGGATGGCGCGGATGACCAGGCTGCCTTCCTGATAGATCAGGAAGGGGCCAGACTGCGAGCCGGCAGCGTTTTCGATGGCGCGCCACAGTTGCAGCAGGTAGTTCAAGTCCCACTGCAGCTCTTCGGCAGTGCGGCCGATGCCGGCGGTGCGGGCAATGATGGACATGCCGGGCGGTACATCGAGCTGGTCCATGGTGGCACGCAGTTCCTGACGCTCTTCGCCCTCGATGCGGCGCGAAACGCCACCGCCGCGCGGATTGTTCGGCATCAGCACCAGATAGCGGCCGGCCAGCGAGATGAAGGTGGTGAGAGCTGCGCCCTTGTTGCCGCGTTCGTCCTTTTCAACCTGGACGATCAGCTCCATGCCTTCCTTCAGCGCGTCCTTGATGCTGGAGCGCCCGTCGGCACCGTCCTTGAAATAGGCGCGGGCCACTTCCTTGAAGGGCAGAAAACCGTGGCGGTCGGTGCCGTAATCGACAAAACAGGCTTCGAGCGAGGGCTCGATGCGGGTGATGACGGCCTTGTAGATATTGCTCTTGCGTTGTTCCTTGCCGACGGTTTCGATGTCCAGATCAATCAGCTTCTGGCCGTCAACGATGGCGACGCGGAGTTCTTCCGCCTGTGTCGCATTGAACAGCATGCGTTTCATGTTTCGTCTCCCGCAGCCGGACTGTCGGGGAGAACACACCGACGGCGTTACCGTCAGTGAAAAACTCGGGAGCCTTGCCGAGGCAAGCCGGTATCACCGCTTGGCCGCCTGCCGGATCAGCCGGTGCAATCGAGGCACCAGCCAGGCCCGGGGGCGGGTCGCACAGGTGATCAGCGTGCTGCGGTGACAGGTTCTCCCATCGTTGTTTCGGGTCGCTGCCTCGCCGGGGATCCGCATCGGGATCAAACCGCGTGGCGCGGGTGTGTTCTGCTGGTGATCAGCGCCATGGCACTGACCAGAAATAGTGTCCGGTACTGCGTTTTGCTTGAGTGTCGCCATTGCTTGGTGGTGAGCGGCGTTAACCAACCGGCTGGATTGTCCGGTTCGTGGTTTTCCCGACCCGATAGGGTCATGCGTCTGCCTTGCGCACATGGCATCGACGCGAGTCGATACGGCAAGAGGGTGTTGACGCCGGGAAAAGAACGAACATTGAACCGCGCGAGCCGGTCGCGCGTGAGATAATCCGCATTTGAATGCCCGCGACATGCTGTTTTGGCTGGATGCCTTGACGGCGGGCGGCGAATGAGTCGGACGGGGTGGCGTAACCTTGTGGGAGGCGCCGACGTTCTGATCCCGTAAGACGTACCGAGTATAAGCGAAGATGACAAGCGCGAGTAAAGTTTCCTATCTGGTTGTAGGCGAAGAAGAGGCCGGCCAGCGCCTCGACAATTTCCTGATGAAGCACCTCAAGGGTGCGCCCAAATCGCTGATATACCGCATCGTGCGATCGGGCGAAGTGCGGGTGAACAAGGGGCGGGTCGATGTGACCCATCGCACTGTGGCTGGCGACCAGATCCGCATTCCGCCCATACGACTGTCGGAGACGCCGGGCGAACGCGCCGCGCCATCTGCCGCCGCTGCACGCGGGCCGGCGCTGCCGGTGTTGTTCGAGGATGATGCCTTGCTGGTGGTGGACAAGCCGGCTGGCCTGGCGGTGCATGGTGGCAGTGGTGTGAGCTTCGGGGTGATCGAGCAACTGCGCGCCCAGCGCCCGCAGGCCAAGTTTCTTGAATTGGTGCACCGGCTGGATCGCGAGACGTCCGGCATCCTGTTGCTGGCCAAAAAGCGCAGTGCCCTGGTGGCGATGCACGAGATGTTGCGCAACGACCGTGGCATGGATAAGCGCTATCTGGCCCTGGTGGCCGGGCGCTTCCCCGATGCGCGCCGCCATGTGCGCTTCAAGCTGTTCAAATACACCACCGCCGATGGCGAGCGTCGGGTGCGGGTGGCGCCGGATGGGCAGGATTCGCATACCGTATTGAACTGCCGCGGGGTGTACGGTGAGGCGTCCTTGCTGGAATGCGAGCTGAAAACCGGCCGCACCCACCAGATTCGCGTGCATTGCGCGCAATCGGGCTTTCCGATTCTGGGTGATGACAAATACGGCGATTTCGCCCTGAACAAACAGCTTCCGCGCCAGGGGCTCAAGCGCATGTTCCTGCACGCATGGCGCCTGTCGCTGGCGCACCCGCTGACTGGAGAGCCGCTGCAGCTGGAGTCGCCACTGCCTGCCGAGCTGCAATCCTATATCGATTCTTTGGAGCGCCTTGATGGCCAAGCAATTTGATCTGCTGATCTTTGACTGGGACGGCACGCTGGCTGATTCCACCGCCTTGATCACCCGTTCCATCCAGGCGGCGTTTGCCGAGCAGGGGTTGCCGGTGCCGAGCCAGCAAGATGCGCGATTCGTCATTGGCTACGGCCTGCTGCAGGCCATGCTGCATCTGGCGCCGGAACTCGATGCCGCCCGCTTGGCCGCGGTGGTTGACGGGTACAAGCGCCACTATCTGGCCCATGATCAGGAAATCGCCCTGTTCGATGGGGTGCTGGAGGCGCTGCCGCTGTATCGGGAGGCTGGCTATCAGCTGGCGGTGGCGACCGGCAAATCACGGCGTGGCCTGGATCGGGTATTGCAGCAAACCGGGCTCGATCAATACTTTGAAGTGACGCGTTGCGCCGATGAATGCCACTCCAAGCCGCACCCGCAAATGCTGGAAGAAATCCTCGATCATCTGGATGTGGCGCCAGGGCGGGCGGTGATGATCGGCGACACCACCCATGACTTGCAGATGGCCATCAATGCCGGTACTGCTGCCCTTGGGGTCAGCTACGGCGCCCATCCCGGGGAGGACTTGCTGGCGCTGGCACCGCTGGCGATGTTCGACAGCTTTGCGGAGCTTGATCGCTGGGTGCGCACGAATGGCTGAGGCGCGGCGTTGGCTCGTGTGCCCAGCGGAGGCCTTGCGCAACGGCGAATTGGGCGTGCGTTTCCAGGCGGAGTGGCGCGGTGTGCCGGCGCCCGCTTTTGCGGTGCGCTGGGAAGGGCGGGTACACGCCTATTTGAACGAATGCGCCCATATTCCGGTCGAGCTCGATTTCAATGAGGGCGACTTTTTCGATCTGAGCCGCAGCTATTTGATCTGCGCAACCCACGGCGCTTACTATCGCCCCGATTCCGGGTATTGCCTCGGGGGGCCGTGCAAGGGCGCCCGCCTGACCAAGCTGGCGGTGGTGGTGGAGGCGGGCATGGTGTATTTCCTGCCGGATGCGATACCTGATTGATGTGTACTTTTTAAGACGAAGGAAGATGCATGAGCGAGCAGCAAGGCAGTAACTGGGAGCGCCAGGTGCTTGAAAAGCTGGTGATCACCGCCCTGAAAGAGCAAGGCAAGGCGCGTAACTGGAGCATCTTTTTCAAGTTTGTCGGCTTTGCCTGGCTGTTCCTGATTGTGGCCTTGATTGCTGGCTGGCGTCATGGTTCGAGTTCGGAATCCACCAAGCTGGGGCCGCATACTGCCCTGGTCGAGCTGCGTGGGGTGATTGCCGCCCGAGATGGCGCCAGTGCCGACAATGTGATGGAGGGTTTGCGCGCCGCGTTCAAGGACAAGAACACCAAGGGGGTGGTGTTGCGCATCAACAGCCCGGGCGGCAGCCCGGTGCAGGCGGGTCAGATCAATGATGAGATCCGCCGCTTGCGCAAGTTGAACCCGCAAGTGCCGCTGTATGTGGTGATCGACGATATCTGCGCATCGGGCGGCTACTATGTGGCGGCAGCGGCCGATCGCATCTATGTCGACAAAGCCAGTCTGGTCGGCTCCATCGGTGTGTTGATGGATGGCTTCGGCTTTACCGGCACCATGGAGAAACTGGGCGTGGAGCGGCGTTTGCTGACGGCGGGTGAAAACAAGGGCTTTCTCGATCCGTTTTCACCGACCAATCCGCAACAGGTGGAATTGGCGCGCAAGATGCTGGGCGATATCCACCAGCAGTTCATCAAGGTGGTGCGCGACGGGCGCGGCAAGCGCCTGAAGGAAACCCCGGATATGTTCTCCGGCCTGGTGTGGAGTGGCGAGAAGAGCATCGAAATGGGCTTGGCCGATGCCTTGGGCAGTGCCGACAGCGTGGCGCGCGATGTGATCAAGGCCGAAGAGATTGTCGACTTCACCCCGCGCGAGGATTGGTCGTCGCGCCTGGCGCGTACCATCGGTGCCGAGGCCGGCAGCAAGCTTGGCAGCTATTTCGAAATGAAACTAAAGTAGGAAACAGGCCCGGACCACCGGGCCGTTTTTTTGCTGGAGGGGCAAATGGCACGCAAGCGGATGGCGGAAGAGCACGAAAACCACGAGCGCTGGCTGGTGTCCTATGCCGATTTCATCACGCTGCTGTTTGCCTTTTTCGTGGTGATGTATGCCATTTCCCAGGTCAATCAGGGCAAGTACCGGGTACTGTCCGACTCGCTGAACGTGGCCTTCGGCAAGGTGGATGCCTCTTCCAGGACCTTGATCCACAACAGCCCGGGCGGCACCAACCAGTCGCTGATCGCCTTGCCCTATCGCGCCAAGCGCGAGGCGATGGAAGCGCAGCAGCTGTTGCAGGAACACACCAAGCAGGTGCAGCAGCTCAAGCAGATGGCTGGCGAATTGAAGCAGGATTTGCGCGGCCTGATCGAGCAGGGGCAGGTCAGTGTCAGCGAAAACAAGCGCGGCATCACCATCAATGTCAATGCCAGCCTGCTGTTTCCGGTGGGCTCGGCCACGCTGGACCCGCAAGCGGCCGGTTCCTTGACCGATATTGCCAAAAAGCTGGCCGGCAGCAACAACCTGATCCAGATCGAGGGGCATACCGATAATGTACCGATTGCCTCGGCGCAGTTTCCTTCCAACTGGGAGCTATCGGCATCGCGTGCCGGGACGGTGGTTCGCTTGTTTGGCGCCAATGGCATCGATGCGCGCCGCCTGGTGGCAATAGGTTATGGCGACAACCGACCGCTGGAGTCCAATGACAACCCGGCGGGTCGGGCGCGCAATCGTCGCGTGGCGATCCAGATCCTGACCGATAACAAGGATGAAGTCGCTACTGCACCCGCATCAAGCAGTGAGTAGCGCGGCGTTTTCACCCATCAGGCCTTGCCGAGCGAGCCGCCTGATTTGGACAGCCGGGCCTGACCAAAGGCGTCGTACGACAGAACGGCATTGTGGCTGGCATTGGCCTGCAATAGCCCCATCAACTGCTGGTTTTGCTGCTGCCGGGTGTCGATCAGCCGCCCATTGGTCTGATTAAGCGCACTGGCACGCCGTGCGCTATTGAGCAGTTGTTGCCAGAGTGCCACCATTTCGCCTTGGGCGGGCAGTCCATTCACGCTGATCAATTCATGGGGGGCGTCGTTCGCCAGCACCACGGCGTGCTGCTCGAATGCCTGCCGTCTGGCATGGGAAATGGCTTCGAGCTGGCCTGCAAGCACGGCTTTCTGTTTCGACAGGTCGAGCAACTCGGCCAGCGTATTGTCGATCAGCGCTTGTTGTTCGCGCTCCAGCAAGGCGACAAAGGCATCGATCTCTTCCAGTTCGCGCTTCAGGCTGAGCTCTAGGGCGTGCATGGCTGTGGTGGGTCCCGTGGTTCAATGAAAAAGGCGCCAGCAGCTTGCGCGCGGCGCCTTGTCGATTGTATGTCAGCTCAATGGTCGATGCTTGCCGGCTATTTTCCGCCCAGTAGTTCCTTGACGCTCTTGACCAGCTTGTCGGCAATGGCGTCAGGGTTGACCGAAAATCGACCTTCGCTGATTGCCTGGCGGATTTCCGCCACCTTGTCGGTATCGATGGCCGGTTGGCTGGCGAGGCTGGATTCCAGTGAACGCAACCGTGCACTGAAAGGGTTGATATCCACATTCTCGCCGGATGGCGGACTTGCTTCAGGCGCCGCCGTGCTGCTTTTGGCAAGCGCTTTGCTGTCGGCCCTGGCTGGCGAGGTATTGAGTGGTTTACCGCTATTGTCAATTTTCATTTTGATATCCTTTCGCCGCTCTTTTATCAGTATGTCGGCCGGGTCCTGTTCATCCCGTTAGGAACTACATCGTCGCGTAATGGGAAAACTTTAGTACTTATGTGTCGAAAATTATATTCGATACCCTGCGCAGCGCATCGTTGCTGGCGACTAGCCTTGATTTCGGCTAGATTGAGGCGAACTTGACGCTAAAGAGTGTGCGCCCATGCAGATCGTCTCTCCGCAATTTGGCCCCTTGGATATCGATGAAAGCACGGCCATCACTTTTCCGGATGGCATGCCTGGATTCGAAACTTGTACGCGGTTCAAGTTGCTGCATGAAGATGTGCCCAGCCCCAAAGTGCTTTGGCTGCAATCGCTCGATGATCCTTCGCTGGTGTTTTCGGTAGTCGATGCGAACTTGTTGGGCCTCAATTACCAATTGGCACTCAGCGATGAGGAAGCTGCAACAATCGGGCCAGGCAATAGCGACGATATCGTACTGCTGCTGACACTGGCCAAGGACAAGCTGGCGGGCCGGATCAAGCCGAATACCTTCTCGCCGATCGTCCTCAATACCGCTACGCAACGGGCCATCCAAAAGGGTGGCGTGCGCGCGGAAATCATCTTTACCAATACCTGAGCTGCTGTCGAATTTCACCGGACGGCTGCTTGAACTCGCCGCATGTCAATCTTGCGGGGTGGCAGCATTTCGCTATCATGGCGCGATTTCGCCGGTATCCGGCCCAACGGAGTAGTGATCGCGCTAACGCGTGGCCAGCCCGAGCATGAAGACCACATTTCTGGATTTTGAACAGCCGATCGCCGAACTCGAAGGCAAGATCGAAGAACTGCGCTATGTGCAGGACGATTCGGCGGTAGATATTTCGGTCGAAATCGACCATTTGCAGCAAAAGAGCCAGGAGCTCACCAAGACGATCTATGCCAAGCTGACGCCCTGGCAGATCTCGCAGGTTGCCCGTCACCCGCAGCGCCCCTATACGCTGGATTACATCCGCGGCATCTTCACAGATTTCGAAGAGCTGCATGGCGATCGCGGTTTTGCCGATGATCCGGCCATTGTTGGTGGTCTGGCGCGGCTCAATGGCCAGCCAGTGATGGTGATTGGCCATCAAAAAGGCCGTGATACCAAGGAGCGGCAATACCGCAACTTCGGCATGCCGCGCCCGGAGGGCTATCGCAAGGCCTTGCGCCTGATGCGGCTGGCCGAGAAGTTCGGCCTGCCGGTATTCACCTTTGTCGACACCCCTGGCGCCTATCCGGGCATTGGTGCGGAAGAGCGCGGTCAGTCCGAAGCGATCGGCCGCAACCTCTATGAAATGACCTCGCTGCGCGTGCCGGTGGTGGTGACGGTCATCGGTGAGGGCGGCTCCGGCGGCGCTTTGGCCATTGCCGTCGGCGATCAGGTGCAGATGCTGCAGTACTCGACCTATTCGGTAATCTCGCCCGAGGGCTGTGCGTCCATTTTGTGGAAAAGCGCCGAAAAGGCGCCGGAAGCAGCCGAAACCCTGGGTATTACCGCCAGCCGCCTCAAAACGCTGGGTCTGATCGACAAGGTGGTTACCGAGCCGCTCGGCGGCGCCCATCGCGACCCGCAGGCGATGATGTTGTCGCTGAAGAAGTCCTTGCTCGATGCCCTGAAAAACCTGCGCGACAAGCCGGTCGATGCCTTGCTGGATAACCGTTTCCAGCGCCTGATGGCCTATGGCAAGTTCAAGGAAGTCGCAGCAGACTGATCCGGATGCGCTATTCCAGCGCTTCCGTGATGCCTGCATGGCGGCCTTGCCTGCCGGTTGCCGCCTGGTGGTCGCTTTTTCGGGCGGCCTCGACTCCACTGTTTTGCTGCATCTCTTGGCAAGACTGGCACAAGAGCGGCCACTCTCACTGGCCGCTTTTCATTTGCACCACGGCCTGAGTCGCAATGCCGATCAATGGCAGGCGCACTGTGCTTCAGCCTGCCAGTCGCTCGGTGTTGCGTTTTTCACCGAGCGGGCAGATCTGGCGCAGTTTTCCGGCGACGGAGTCGAGGCGCGCGCCCGTGCGGCCCGCTATGCACACTTTGCCGCTCTGGCTGCCGATATTGTGGCATTGGCGCATCATCGCGACGATCAGGCGGAGACGGTGCTGTACCGCTTGGCGCGCGGCGCTGGTGTGCATGGTGCGGCTGCGATGCCCGCCTGGCGGCTCATTCGTCCGGGTCTGCGTCTGTGGCGCCCGCTGCTCGGTGAGTCACGCCAGGCCTTGCTGCGCTATGCCAAGGCGCAACAGCTGCGCTGGGTGGATGACGAAAGCAATGCTGATACCGCGTACGACCGTAACTATCTGCGCCATGAGCTGATGCCGCGCCTGACCGCACGGTTTGCGGCGGCGGACGAGGCGCTGGCTCGTGCTGCTGCGCATTTTGCCGATGCGGCCGATCTTCTGGACCAGCTTGCTGTGATCGATGCCGGCGATATGCACGAACGCTTGCCGCTGGCGCGGCTGTTGCCGCTCGATGTTGCTCGCCAGCGCAATCTGCTGCGCTGGTTTCTTTCCCGTCATCAGCTTCGGCCGGAGAGTCAGCAAATCGAAATGCTACGTCAACAGTTCCTCACGGCGCGGCCCGATGCCATGCCTTGCTTGCGCATTGGCAGGTGGGAAATCCGCCGCTATCGCGATGAAATCTGGCTTTCGACCGTGCAGGCCGCTGCGCAGCCGCAGCGTGTGACGGGTGACGTGCAGCCATTGCCGGACTGGCACGGTGAGCTGTCCTGGCGACGTCAGCCGGGTGGTTTGAGCTCAGACTCGCTTGCGCAGCTGGAGCTGCGGCCGCGCCTCGGGGGTGAATTGATTTATTGGCGCGGCATGCGCCGCCAGGTCAAGCATCTGTTGCAGGAGGCGGGCATTCCGCCCTGGTTGCGAGCTTGCTGGCCCTTGCTGTGGCGGGATCAACGCCTGGTGGCGATTGCTGGCTTGCTGGTCGATAGCGAGTTTCAGCAGGATGCCGCTGGCTGCTTCCCGCTGTGGCGACCAGCGCAGTGGGGTGATGTCGATGCCTGCCTGGCTAGGGCAGGTTTCCCTGCAAGATAGGTGTTACGCCCAGTTCGCGCAGGCGTCGCATCATCAGGTCGGCTTCTTCGCGATTGCGGAATGGCCCTACTTGCACGCGGGTTTCCAGTCGCGCCGGAATGCCGGCAGCGGACAGGCGCGATAGCAGTTTTTCGGCGTTTTCGCTGCTCTGGAATACGCCAGCCTGTACCGTGTAGCCCTTGGCGCCCGGTGGCAGTACGCCTGCAGCCAGCGAGGTGATGGTCTGCTCCGGACTCGGTGCGCTGGGGCGTGGTGGCGGTGCAAGCACAACGGCAGGCGGGTGCGCAGCTTCACTGGCTGGGGCGGCCGGTTTGACCGCGGCAGGCGG
>NZ_JAYRLZ010000147.1:0-10440 GCF_041904975.1 Chitinimonas sp.
GTGTTCGTCGACCAGTTCGGCAAAACCACCGAGCGGGGTTTCGCAGGAACCATCGAGGCGCAGGCTCATCGCCCGCTCTGCCGTCACGCAAGCGGCGGTGTCGGCATGGTTGAGCGGTGCAAGCCATTGCGCCAGATCGCTGCGATCGGCGCGGATCTCGATACCGAGTGCGCCCTGTCCGGGTGCCGGCAGACTTTGCTCGGGCGACAGCAGGCTGCGGATACGGTCACTGAGGCCGAGGCGATTGAGGCCGGCGGCCGCGAGAATGATGGCGGCGTAGTCGCCAGCATCGAGCTTGGCCAAACGGGTCTGCACATTGCCTCGCAAGGGCTTCACCAGCAGATGCGGGTAGGCGGCGCGCAGCTGCGCTTCGCGGCGCAGGCTGGATGTACCCACCACTGCTCCGGCCGGCAATTCAGCCAGATCGGCATAGTCATTGGACACCAGTGCATCGCGCGGGTCTTCGCGTTCGGTGATGACGGCAATGGCAAAGCCCTCGGGCAGACGCATCGGCACATCCTTCATCGAATGTACCGCCAGATCGGCACGCCCTTCCTGCAAGGCGGTTTCCAGTTCCTTGACGAACAGGCCCTTGCCGCCGATCTTGTTCAGGGTCACATCGAGTATCCGGTCGCCTTGGGTGGTCATGCCGAGCAATTCAACCTGCAAGCCCGGATACAGGGCCTCCAGCCGGGCCGCAATGTGGCGGGCCTGCCACAGCGCGAGTGCAGATTCGCGGGTGGCAATGACTAAACGTTTGGGCAGGGACACCGGATCAACTCTTCAGTAACAGACCGGCGGCATTCTAGCACGCAGGCTGGAGGCGGTCGGCAGGCAAGCGGCGGCCAAGCCGCGACCATGGAAGCTGCGCATTCTTCGACACGGATTGCAGCAGCTTTTTTGCAACAAGGGCAGGCGCATCACCGCGCCATGCCCCCTACTTGCTGCGCCAGATAGGTAGCGTAGTTGTCGGTCATGCCGCCGATAAAGTCGAGCACCCGCATATAGCTCTCGTACAGCGGCCATTCCTTGACCGGCATGTTGTATTCCATCAAGTCGAGAATCCGCTTGTTGCGAAAACTCAGGCGCCCCTCGGTGCGCAGCTGGTAGGCGGCACCGCAGAATGCTTCCAGCAGGATATCGAGGCAGGTAAAGCTGCCGACTTCGATTTCCACCTTGCGCCGGTTATTGAAGATGCGGTCACGCGCCAGCTGCTTGGCATCACGTATGCCATGCTTGACGAAATCCGGGCAGGCGGCGATCAGGTCGCCCTCATACTCGCCGGCCAGCATGGCATCGTGATGGCGCAAGAATGCCGCCGTCACTTCGCGCACGCAGCGATCCACCGCCTTGGAGCGCAGCAGCGACATCTTGCGGCGCACACTGGGCGCACCGGCCACCTCCAGCTTGAGCAGGTCGTCATCGATGCCGGCCAGACGGATCAGGCGCGGCGCAATATCGTCAAACGGCAGCATGCCGATCTCGACGCCATCTTCCAGATCAAGAATGGCGTAACAGATATCGTCGGCCGCCTCCATCAGATAGCTGAGCGGATGGCGGCACCAGATGCCGGCACCCTTGGAGATCAGCCCCAGCTCATGGGCCACTTCGTCGAGCAACTTGCGCTCGGCCTGGTAGCAGCTGAATTTCTCCTTCACCCCGGCATGGTCACTGGTCCACGGGTATTTGAGCGTGGCGCCCAGGGTGGCGTAGGTCAGCCGCATGCCGCCATCGAAGCGATGGTTTTCCAGCTGGGTAACGGTGCGAAAACCCTGGGCATTACCCTCGAAGGTCTGCACATCGCGGCGCTCGTCTGCGGTGAGGTTTTGCAGCAGATAGGCGTTGTCGGACAGGCGGAACCAGTCGCGGATGGCGTATTCACCAGCATGGCCGAACGGCGGATTGCCGATATCGTGCGCCAGGCACGCCGCCTGCACGATGGCGCCCAGATCGTAGGGGATGATATGGCCGGGCAATTTGTCGGCTATCGCCTGCCCGACCAGAATACCGAGCGAGCGCCCGACGCAGCCGACCTCGATCGAATGAGTGAGCCGGGTATGCACATGGTCATTCTCGGTCATCGGATGCACCTGGGTCTTGCGACCGAGGCGGCGAAACGGCGAAGAAAAGGCGATGCGATCGTGATCTTTATGAAAATCCGACCGACCGATCAGCGGCCCGGTTTCGGGCGGGCGGCGCGGTGCGCGCAGGCGGTCGGCAGACAGTAGTTGGGGCCAGTTCATCCTGGTCATAGCGGTGCTCATTAGCGTTCAGCGAAACGCACACCTTACCGGCTTCGGCGGCGAACATATAGCCGCGCAAGCCCATCGCAGCCGCCAAGGCAAACAAAAACGGCACCCGCAGGTGCCGTCTTGTATTGAGCGCAGAGCGCACTGAACCAATCTTTCGGCCCGCTTCAGCCCTGATATTGCGTGGCCTGCGGCATAGCCTGAGAAATCGATCAGTTCAGCGCTGGCCGATCAGCCGCGAATGCGCTTGGTGGTTTCGGCCAGTCGCGCGCCGAACTGCCTGGCGGTTTCCAGATCGCCCGGCAGCGGACCTTCGTCCGGGCTCGAATCGGATGGAGATTGCGCCATCAGACCGGCGAAGGAGCCCAGGTAGTTGACGTCATTGCGCTGCGCCGCCTTGCTATTGGCCGGCAACATGCCGGTGCCAACCCAGATCATCGAGTGCTGCATGGCCAGAGTGAAAAAATAGTGCAAGGTCGACAGCTTGTCGCCATTCATCGAGGCCGAATTGGTAAACCCGGCCGCCACCTTGTCTTTCCACTTTTGCTGGAACCAGGCTTTGGAGCTGGCATCGGCGAATTTCTTGAACTGCCAGGACGCCGCGCCCATATAGGTCGGCGCGCCAAAGGCAATGCCATCGGCCGCTTCCAGCGCCGCCCAGGCCTCGTCAGTGAGATTGCCTTCGGCATCGATGGCAAACAGGGTGGCATTGACACCAGCGACACCGGCTGCACCTGCCAGCACGGCCTCTGCCTGCTTTTTGGTATGGCCGTAGCCGCTGTGATAGACGATGGCGATCTGGGTCATGCTTGTTACTCCTTGTGAACAATGGGGTGATCGGCCGGCGCGATTAGGGCTCAGCCTCCGGCCGATGGTTGCGGGCTGCAGACCGGCAGGCAATGAAAGATAGCCTGTACCAGCGCATTCGCCAGCTCAGGCATTCTTGCCGCGATAATCACACTCGGCATGAACAATACAGGCGCCGCACTCCGGCTTGCGCGCCTTGCACACATAGCGCCCGTGCAAGATCAGCCAATGATGGGCGTCGCGCAGGAATTCCTTGGGAATGACCTTGAGCAGCTTGTCTTCCACCGCACGCACATCCTTGCCTGGCGCAAGACCGGTGCGGTTGGACAGGCGAAAGATATGCGTATCCACCGCCATGGTCAGCTGGCCAAACGCCGTGTTGAGCACCACATTGGCGGTCTTGCGGCCCACACCGGGCAGCGCCTCCAGCGCCTCGCGCGTTTGCGGCACCTCGCCATCGTGCTGCTCCATCAGCATGCGGCACAGTTCGATGATATGGCGTGCCTTGCTGCGATACAGGCCAATGGTCTTGATGTATTCCTCCAGCCCGGCCTGGCCGAGCGCATGGATGGCGGCTGGTGTATTGGCGACCGGAAACAGGCGGGCAGTGGCCTTGTTGACGCCGACATCGGTGGCCTGCGCCGACAGCACCACTGCAATCAACAGCTCAAACGGCGTGCTGTAGGCCAGCTCGGTGCGGGGTTCAGGATTGGCAGCCCGCAAACGCTCGAAAAATGCCTGCCTTGACTGCTTGTTCATTGC
Organism: Chitinimonas sp.; assembly: GCF_041904975.1. Lineage (NCBI taxonomy): Bacteria > Pseudomonadati > Pseudomonadota > Betaproteobacteria > Neisseriales > Chitinibacteraceae > Chitinimonas > Chitinimonas sp. The sequence goes on from NZ_JAYRLZ010000147.1 coordinate 3,819, forward strand.
CCTGTTTCCAGCTGCTGCACAAAACTCTCGATCAATTCAGCGGTGGTTCGCGGGTCGGAAACAAACTCGACAAAGGCGAGGCCGATGATAAAGCGCCCTGCCGCCTCGGCCGGGCGACAGCTGGCAATGCGGCAACGCGCCTGCACGATATGCTCGCGCCCGGCATAGGGCAGCATGAAATAGATATTGCAGGCACCACCGGCCTCGATCGGCTTGTCGTGCTCGATGCCGAGACCGGAAGTGGAAATATCCTCGATATGGCCGAGCATGCCGGGGCCGGACTTGAGAATCACCTTGACCCAGGTCTTGAAGCGGATGCGGTCATGCAACCGTGTATTGAGCTTCATCACCCCTCCGATTTATGCCGGCTATTTCTTGCGCCGTGGCGAACGATCAACATGCTCCCACTGCTGCGCTTCACGCTCCCGTGACGCACGGATGATGCTGTATACGCGCCACAGGCCCACCAGGAACACGGCCGCCACCGCCAGCATCGCCAGGCCGAAGTGGCCGCTACGCGCCAGCAGGAAGAACACCAGCAGGCAGATGCCCACCATGGTCATTGCACGCATATTCACTCACTCCTTGCCTGAATCGCGCCCGGCGCGCAGGGCGGCGGCGCGTTCCATCGCCGCTGCAATCTTCGCCCGCTTGAGCGCCGCTTCATCCTGCAGCGGCGCAGGCTGCGCCTGCCGTGCCTGCGATTTTTCCAGCGCGGCGCGAATCTTCGCCTGCTTGTCTGCCGCGGCAAAATGCGGATCGTCCAGCTTTGCCTGCGCCTTGAGTGCCAGCCGTTCGCTGCGCGCCTCTTTTTCGCGCACCAGCCGCAGGCGCCGGAATTCATGCCGCGCGCGCCATTGTGCCGCCACATCGGGCTTGGCTGCTGGCTGCATGCTGATGCAATCAACCGGACAAGGGGCGATGCACAGCTCGCAGCCGGTGCACTCGCTGGCAATCACGACGTGCATCTGCTTGGCTGCACCGATGATGGCATCCACCGGACACGCCTGGATACATAGCGTACACCCGATACACACCGCCTCATCAATCACCGCCAGCGCAAACGGCTTGGGCGCACCATGCTGCGGATTCAGCGCCACCACAGGCTGGCCGGTAATGTCTGCCAGCCGTGCCACCCCGACGTCGCCGCCGGGCGGACACTGGTTGATGCGGGCGGCGCCACTGGCGATCGCCTCGGCATAGGCGCGGCAATCGGGGTAGTCGCATTGCCGGCACTGGGTTTGCGGCAAGACTGCATCGATGCGCTCAGCCAGAGCAAGCTGCAGATCGGTCAATGGCTGAGTCATGCCGGCACCCCGGCAAGGCCGCGCTGCATGCGCTTGCGGTAGAGCAAGGTGGCAGCAAACATCAGCGCAAAGCTGCCGTACTGCACCACGGGTGAATACAGCAAGAAATCGGCAACAGAGAGGCGCCAGGCCAGCAAACCGCGCAGCAGCGCCTCGGCCACCAGTCCGGCAGACCAGATCAGCGTCAAACCCAGCATGGCCTGGCGAAACGCCGGCTGTGTAGCGGCCTGCTCGAAGCCGGCAGCCCGCTGTGCATCACCGCGCCCCACGGCTGCACGCGCCAAGTAGTACAACGCCGGCCGCCGCCAGAACAAGGAACTCAGACCCAACAAGCCCAGGGCGCCGGTCAATGCGGATTCACGCACCAGTACCATGCGCGCATCGCCGCCCATGGCCACAAACAGCAAGCCCAGCGCAATGCCGGCCAGCGACAGGCCACTGATCACATCGACACGGCGCCGCCATGCCAGCTCAATCACGGCCAGCAGAGCCGGCGGAATGGCCGAGCCCCACAAGGCGATCCATTCGCCATAGCGCGGCTGCAGGCCTTGGTAGACCAGCCAAGGCAGGACGGCACTGACCAGCAGGTCCAGCCACAGCCAGGACTTGAGGGCGGGCAATTTCACCGCCGCGACTCACGGATGGCGCGCACGCACTCGCCCACCAGACCCGGCCCGCGATAGATCAGGCCGCTATACACCTGCACCAGGCTGGCGCCAGCATCGAGCTTTTCCACCGCATGCTCGCCCGCCAGAATGCCGCCCACGCCGATGATCGGCACCTTGCCGTGCAAATTTTCGGCCAGCGAGCGGATCACTGCGGTGGATTTGGCCCGCACCGGCGTGCCCGACAACCCTCCGGCCTCGCTGCCATGCTTGAGATGCTCGACCCCGGTGCGCGACAAGGTGGTATTGGTGGCTATCACGCCATCGAAACGGTATTCCACCAACAGTCTGGCGATTTCCTGGACCTGCTCCGACTCCAGATCGGGCGCAATCTTCAAGGCCAGTGGCACATATTTGCCATGACGGGTGGCGAGTTGCGCCTGCTCATTTTTCAAATCGGCCAGCAAACGCTCCAGCTCGCTGCTTTGCTGCAATTGCCGCAAATTCTTGGTATTGGGCGAAGAGATATTCACCGTGATATAGCTGGCATAGGGATATACCCGGCTCAGGCAGGCCAGATAATCATCATTGGCCTTTTCGATCGGCGTGTCGAAGTTCTTGCCGATATTGATGCCGAGGATGCCCCGATACTGGCTCGCTTCGACATTCTTTACCAAGGCATCGAGGCCCTCATTATTGAAGCCCATGCGATTGATAATGCCTTCTGCAGCCGGCAGCCGGAACATACGCGGCTGCGGATTGCCCGGCTGTGGTCGCGGCGTGATGGTGCCGATCTCGATAAAGCCGAATCCAAGATCGCCAAGTGCGTCGATATGATCGCCATTCTTGTCCAGCCCCGCCGCCAGGCCAACCGGATTCGGGAAGCGCAAACCCATCACCTCTACCGGCCGCTCCGCCTCATGGCTACCGATTACCGCGCCAAAGCCGAGTGCATGCAAGGCGTCCAGACCGGCAAACGTCGCGCGATGTGCGGTTTCAGGCTTCAAGGTAAACAACAGGGGGCGTAATAGTGAATAAAGCATCAAGGGCCTCAAAGGCAGATCAAGCCACGCGCCATCAAGCGCAAAGCCCCCGCATGGCGCGAGGGAGTAAGGGCGGGCGATTCAAGACAGCGCAAACACGGCAATAAAGGCAGCCGCGCTCAACCCCGCCGATCAAGGATACAAGTGAATATTGGCATCAAGGGTATTCTGCATCAGCAGGGCAATGGTCATCGGCCCCACCCCACCTGGCACCGGCGTAATCCAGCTGGCGCGCTGCTTTGCGACCTCGAACTCCACATCGCCGCACAGCTTGCCGTTTTCCAGCCGGTTGATGCCGACATCGATCACGATGGCACCCGGCTTGATCCAGTCGCCCTTCACAAAATTGGGAATACCGACGCCCGCCACCACGATATCGGCCGCCGCCACCTTGCCGGCCAGATCGCGCGTCTTGCTATGGCAAACCGTCACCGTGGCGCGCGCCATCAGAAGCTCAAGCGCCGCCGGCCGGCCGACGATGTTCGAGGCACCGATCACCACCGCATCCTTGCCAACGAGGTCCACGCCGGTTTTTTCCAGCATCACCATCACGCCATGCGGTGTACAGGGGCGCAGCAGTGGCATCTTCAACGCCAGCCGCCCGAAGTTATACGGATGAAACCCATCCACATCCTTATGCGGATTGATGGTTTCGATCACCCGATCGGCATTGATATGCTTGGGCAGCGGCAGCTGCACCAGGATGCCATCCACCTCGGGATCGTCATTGAGCTTGCGCACCAGCGCCAGCAACTCCGCCTCGGTGAGACTGGCCGGGTACTCGAACGACAGCGAACGAAAACCCGCGCGCTCGCAGGCTGTTTTCTTGTTGCGTACATAAACGGCAGATGCAGGATCATCGCCCACCAGCACCACTGCCAGCGCCGGCGCACGCCGCCCGGCCGCCACACGGGCATCCACCTTGGCGCGCACTTCAGTGATGATCTGTTCGGAAATCAGCTTGCCATCGAGCAATTGTGCGGACATGGGTGGACTCCTGATCATTGCAAAGGGGCGAATTCTCGCATTTTTCCAACTTTCTCCCAAGTATTGGTTGACAGCCCGCGCCGCGATGAATAATATGCGCACCTTCTTCGGGGCGTAGCGCAGCCTGGTAGCGCACCTGGTTTGGGACCAGGTGGTCGTGAGTTCGAATCCCACCGCCCCGACCAAATTTCCCTGGCAGACTAGAATCGAATAGGCCAAGCGCCCGTAGCTCAACCGGATAGAGCAACGGCCTTCTAAGCCGTAGGTTACAGGTTCGATTCCTGTCGGGCGCGCCAATCCTGCAAGGAGCGGCGCAAAACCCGTTTCAACGGTGGCTGTAGCTCAGTTGGTAGAGTCCAGGATTGTGATTCCTGTCGTCGTGGGTTCGAGTCCCATCAGCCACCCCAAGCAATAGAATAAACCCGTTAAGTCAATGGCTTAGCGGGTTTTTTGTTTGCTACTACGAAACCCTCCTACGAGGAGGTACTACGATATGTCACAGCTTTCGGGTCCTCAAAGGCGTCCGAGTGGCATTTACGCAGTCTTGGCATCAAGCAGCCCAGCGCCGCCGCCGGCGCAGAATTCGGGCGGCACAAGCCAGACGGACAGCTGCCCGCCCCAAGGCAATTCAACCCGACCAGCGATAGAGCAATCGCCCGAAACAGGGCAGAGAAGCCCCGAACACATACACTTGCGCGCAAAAGCGCGCCCACCTGCGTCGCGGCGGACAGGCGAGGGCGCAGACCCACAAGGAGGCAACACTCCACCCGCCTCCAACCCCGAAAACTCCGGCGCCCGCCCCGCAGTCGAAAACGCGATTCGTTCGGAGCGCCCCCAGGTATTCGCCAGCAATTGCACCGGCTATTGCCACGCCTACCAGCCAATGATGGCCACCGTGGTTATTACACGGCAACACAAACAACAGCACCAGCTATTGCGCCAAAGCCATTTGGCACATTGCCATTCTGCTGCGCTCTATTTGAAAACACCGACAAACAAGGGGAGAGCAACACCGCCTATCGTCCATAAGCAGCCATCGGCGCATCAACATCTCAAGCACCAGGCATTCCACACATAAATCAAATAGCGCTGCGAATCCCGCACAAGATTGGCGCAAAGTACACTGCAATTGCCGGCAATCCCTCGCCAGCACAGCACATCAAGCCAGTTATAAGCACCACCACTTCAGCCAATTGCCGCACAACATACAATTAGTCTTTATCTTTTCGTCAAATATGGTTTATTGTTACGACTTGGGCAAATAACCTATGGAATCTCCAATGATCGACCTCTCCTCTCTCTCCGTGCGGGAACTTCTCGACCTGCAAAAGCAACTCGTTCTCGAAGTGCCGCGTCGCATGGCACTCGAAAAGCAAAAGGTGGTTGACGACCTGAAGAAGATGGCAGCTGAGCGCGGCTTCGATCTGCACGATCTGGTTGGCGCCAGCGACGGCAAATCCGGCAAGGGCGGCAAAGGCTCGCGCGGGCCGGTTGCAGCAAAATACCGCTCCAAAGACGGCAAGGAATGGACCGGTCGCGGCCGCAAGCCGGCATGGGTGGTCGAGCACCTCGACAACGGCGGCAAGCTCGAAGACCTGGCAATTTAAGCCATCTGGTGGCGCGCATCACCCGCCAGCAAAGCGGGCATCATCCCGCCAGCCATCGATTGCCAGGCTGAAAGCGCGCAGGCCAGCCAAAAGCACAAGCACGGAATTTCCGGCTTGTGCTTTTTTCTATCCAGGTCAATAACATTATCTGCCGCCAGCCTGCTCAAGCACGGCAAACAGCGCCCGATATCCCTGTAATTGAATCAACCTGGAAGTGCAGCCGATGCACGCCTTTCCCGCCCGACTCGCCACCTTGCTCGGCTCGCTGATGCTGCTCGCATCGCCAATTGCCCATGCCTACAAAATCAGCATGGCCGTGGTGATGCCAAAGGGAAGCGCAGGCGAAACACTTGTCGCCACGCAACCTTCATCAACCAAGTTTTCACCATGCTCAGACAAGCTGAAGGTCGACGCCTTCGATATTCAGCTCACCTTCGATGTGCTGAACAAAAACAAGATTGCTGATCGCGAGATCTACATCATTCTTTACAACGCCGAAAATTCGCCCAAATACCTGCTGCTGATGAGCCCGACCATTGCCATCCAGGGCGGCCCGCTGCGCGCATTCAACACCATTTACGATCTCGACCAGGCGAGCACCATAGCGACCTTTCCCTATTTGCCGCGCGAGCGCAACTATGTTGGCGCCGGCACCATCAACCTGTTTGGCGGCGGCGGCGTGACCATCGACGGGGTGATTTCGGGAACCTGGCAGATCATCGCCGTAGTGGGTGATCGGCTATCCACAAAATTCTCACTGGACGAACCTTCCAGCTGGGAAGCGTGGGATGTGGCCACCGTGGTGTTCGGCCGTCCATGGATCGGCAAGACACTAGGTCGCACCTGCCAGTAAGGGCGCCGAGGCGGTCAGCTCAGCTGCGACGGTAGATGAACGGCGCATCGATCAAGGCAAGCTCCACCTCATCCAGCCCCACTCGCCCGATACTGTCGCGCGCGCGCATTGCAATTGCGCCGGAACCCGCTGCCGCATAGCTCAAACGGTCTTCGCCTGACAACACGCCCACCCCACCGCGTATGACGCGCGCAAAGGGTCGATCGGCCAGCAGCGAAAT